>NZ_JAALDN010000030.1 GCF_014144855.1 Dietzia maris
CCTCGACGAACTCATCGACCCACCACCCTTCTAGGCGGCTGGGTGGGCGCGGGCCAGTGAGGCGTGGCTCAGTAACCGGTGTAGCGCTCCGGCTCCTCGCCGAAGGTGAACCCGCGGCCGGAGATCTTCTCGGGCGTGATCTCGACGAAGTTGTACTTCAGAGTCGGGATCCAGGGTTTGAGCCCAAGTTCCTCCGCGCGGTTGATCTCCGCGAAGCTGTCGAGCCGTCGCGCCGTCCCGCGGATGACGATCGACCAGGCGTCGTCGCCCTCGATGTGGTCGACTTGGAACACGACGTCCGGATGGACCGTGATCCCGGCGAGCTTGGAGCCCTCCGCGGTGCGGAAGAAGAGCTTGCCCTCCGGGGAGAGCGCGTAGTTGACGGGGAAGATGTCGGCACGGCCCTCGGAGACGGTGACCAGGCGTCCCAGGGAGACGGTGCCCAGAAGCTGCAGACTTCGCGCCTCGTCGAATTCGGTGATCGGGTTGGCGTCCATGTCCTGATTCTCTCACCGCAGGGCCGGCGCCGGAACCGTTGTCGGAGACTGCCGCGTGACCGACCTCACTCCCCGGCGGCCACCTGCACACTCATCGTGTTTTCAGGTAACGAATTGGGGAAGGGTGATGCAACAACGTGGGGACGTCACTACGGTGGACACCGACTATGAACCCAGGAGAACGAGTAGTACCCCGTAACCCTGATTCGTCCGACGCGCTGTTCCGTGTGCCCACCGCGGCAGACGGAACCCGCATGTGGGAGATCGCCCGAGACAGCGGCGTTCTCGACCTCAACTCCTCCTATGCCTACGTGCTGTGGGGGGCGGAGTTCTCGGAGAGCTCCGTGGTGGTGGAGGTCGAGGGCCGGGTCGTCGGATTCGTCACCGGATTCATCCGCCCCTCGGAGCCGGACACGATCTTCGTGTGGCAGGTCGGCGTCGACGCCGACCAGCGCGGCAAGGGACTGGCGGCGCGACTGCTGCACAGCCTCATGGACCGGCTGGCCGAGCGCGGCGTGGTGCGCCTGCGCACCACCATCAGCCCGGACAACGAGGCGTCCCAGCGCACCTTCGGTGCCGTCGCGCGAGACCGCGGGATGACGCTGTCCGACGAGGACTACCTGAGCTCCGAACTCCTCGGCGAAGGTCACGAGCAAGAAGACCTGTACACGATTTCCTAGACGAGGGCGCGCGGGCCGCCCGGCCCGCCACCGTCGCCCGCCTCTTCACAAATGGAGTGATCTGAAGACCATGACCGAGTCCACGCACGACACCAGCACCAATACGGACATCTTCTCCGACCGCGAGTCGGAGGTCCGTAGCTACTCGCGCAACTGGCCGGTGGTATTCGACACCGCCAAGGGCACCACGCTCACGACCGTCGACGGAGACGAGTACCTCGACTTCTTCGGCGGTGCCGGCGCACTGAACTACGGCCACAACGACGACGACATGAAGAGCGCGCTGTTGGAGTACATCCAGCGCGACGGCGTCACCCACTCGCTCGACAAGTACACCGTCGCCAAGCGCGCGTTCCTGGAGACCTTCTCCTCGAAGATCCTCGAGCCGCGCGGGCTGGACTACAAGGTGATGTTCCCCGGGCCGACCGGCACCAACGCCGTGGAGTCGGCACTCAAGCTGGCCCGTAAGGTCACCGGCCGCGAGGCCATCATCAACTTCACGAACTCTTTCCACGGCATGACCCTCGGATCGCTGTCGGTGACCGGCAACTCGATGAAGCGCGCCGGTGCCGGCATCCCGCTGGTCCACGCCACGCCGATGCCGTACGACAACTACTTCGGTGGCGTCACCGAGGACTTCCAGTGGATGGAGCGCGTCCTCGTCGACTCCGGCTCGGGCATGAACCGCCCGGCGGCCGTGATCGTCGAGTGCGTCCAGGGCGAGGGAGGCATCAACGCTGCGCGCGCCGAGTGGCTGAAGGCCCTCGACGAGCTGTGCAAGCGCCACGACATCCTGCTGATCGTCGACGACGTCCAGATGGGCTGCGGTCGCACCGGCGAGTTCTTCTCGTTCGAGTTCGCGGGCATCAAGCCGGACATCGTTTGCCTGTCCAAGTCGATCGGTGGCTACGGCCTGCCACTGGCGGTCACCCTGTTCAACCGCGAGCTCGACGAGTGGACCCCGGGCGAGCACAACGGCACCTTCCGCGGCAACAACATGGCATTCATCACCGCCGACGTGGCGCTGCGCAAGTATTGGTCCGACGACACCCTCCAGAACCGCACCCTCGAGAACGGTCGCATCCTGCGCGAGCGCTTCTCCCCGCTGGTCTACAAGTACGAGGGAAAGCTCGAACTCCGCGGCCGCGGCATGGCGTTCGGTATCGCCTTCCTCGAGAAGCCGGAGCTGGCCGGAGAGGTCATGGCCCGGTGCTTCGACAAGAAGATGCTGGTCGAGACCGCCGGCCCGAGCGACGAGGTCGTCAAGTTCCTCGCCCCGCTCACCCTGACCGACGACGAGCGTGATCGCGGCATCGAGATCTGCTACGAGGCCGTCGACCACGTCCTCGCCCAGCAGTACCTCTGAGCGCCCAGACCACACACCCTCGACCCACGACCTCGCCGAGGAGGCCCCGCATGATCGTCCGTACCACCGCAGAGATCACCGACACCGACCGCCACATCAAGGGGAACAACGGCAACTGGGAGTCCAAGCGCATCGTCCTGGCCGACGACCGCGTCGGGTTCTCGTTCCACGAGACCACCATCGCGGCCGGCACGACCAACGACTTCCACTACGCCAACCACATCGAGGCCGTGTGGCTGACCCGTGGCAAGGGCACCCTGCGTGACCTGACCAACGACAAGGAGTACCCGCTCGAGGCGGGCTCCATGTACCTGCTCGACGGCAACGAGAAGCACCAGGTCATCGTGGAGGAGGAGATGCAGATGCTCTGCGTCTTCAACCCCCCGGTCGTCGGCGACGAGAACCACGACGAGAACGGCATCTACCCGCTCCTGCGTCTGCAGGACGACGGCTCGGTCGTTCGCGAGAAGTAGACTCCGGGTCGCTTCCGGGCCCTCCCCGGTCGATTTCGTCCAGTGCGGACGAAACCGGCCGGGGATTCTCGCGTTCTGGGGCAGTATCTGTACCCGTGCCCATCTTTGACACCCGTCCAGTCGCGATCATCGGGGCCGGGCCCTCCGGCCTGGCCGCAGCCCGCAACCTCGACCGCCAGGGCGTCGACTGGGTGGGCTTCGACCTCGCCGGAGACGTCGGCGGACTGTGGAACATCGATTCCCCGCGCAGCACGGTCTACGCGTCGGCCCACCTCATCTCCTCCGCCCGCACCACGGAGTTCGCCGAGTTCCCCATGCCGGCCGACACCCCCGACTACCCGGACCACCGCCGGTTGCTGGCCTACTTCCGCGACTTCGCCGACCACTTCGGCCTACGCGAACGGTTCCGCTTCGGCACCGAGGTGATCCGCGCGGAACCGGTGAGTGACGAGTGCGACTCCGGGTGGCGACTCACCGTGCGCGCGGTGGGTGGGAACGACGACGACGAGGTGGGCGCCGGTTCCGGGGCTGACGCCGGGGAGTTCTCGGCGCTGGTGATCGCCAACGGCACCCTCTCGGAGCCCAAGATCCCCCGGTTCGACGGCGAGTTCGCCGGCGAGCTCGTGCACACCAGCCGCTACAAGTACCCGCGGGAGCTCGCGGGGAAGCGGGTCCTGGTGGTGGGCGGCGGTAACAGCGGCTGCGACATCGCGGTGGACGCCGTGCACCACGCCGCGTCCGTCGACATCAGCGTGCGGCGCGGTTACCACTTCGTGCCCAAGTACCTCTTCGGCCGGCCCGCAGACACGATCGGCTCCGGCGGCCGGCCCCTGCCGCCGCGGCTCAAGCAGTTCATCGACTCGCGGGTCCTCAAGGCGTTCACCGGGGATCCGACCCGGTTCGGCTTCCCCGTCCCCGACCACAAGATCTACGAGTCCCACCCCGTGGTGAACTCACTGATCCTGCAGCATGTGGGGCACGGCGACATCGGTGTCCGGGCCGACGTCGCGCGGTTCGACGGCCACACGGTCCACTTCCGCGACGGCAGCAGCGGCGAGTACGACCTCGTCATGCTGGCCACCGGCTACGTGCTGGACTACCCGTTCATCGACCGCGGGCACCTCGACTGGGCCGAGGGTGCGGCCGCCCCGGACCTGCACCTCAACATCTTCCCGTCGGCCCGCGACGACCTCGCCGTACTCGGCATGCTCGAGGCCTCCGGCATCGGCTGGCAGGGCCGCTACGAACAGGCCGACCTCGTCGCCCGCTATCTCGCGGCACGCCGTGACGACTCACCGGCCGGGCGTGCGGCCCTCGCCGTCGTCGACTCCTCCCGGCGCGGTCCCCGCCCGGACCTCACGGGGGGCTACCACTACCTCGGGCTGGACCGGATGGCCTACTACGTCAACAAGAGCGCCTACCGCGGCGCCGTGACCGGGCTGGTCGCGCGCATGGAAGCGGCGGGTTCGGAGGCCGCGCAGACACAGGGGGCCGGCTCGTGAACGTCGACGACATCCGGATCGCGTTCGACTCCGGGTCCCTCACCACGCTGAAGATCGTCCTGGGGCTGATCCTGTTCGGCATCGCAATGGACACGCGGCTCTCCGACTTCCGGCTGGCGCTGCGCAAGCCCAGGGCGTTCGCGGTGGCCGTGGCCGCACAGTTCGCGCTGCTGCCCGCGCTGACGTTCCTGCTGACGCTGCTGCTCGGCGTGCAGGGGTCGGTCGCGCTCGGCATGATCCTCGTGGCGTGCTGCCCGCCCGGCAACGTCTCCAACATCCTCACCCACCGGGCGCGCGGCGACGTGGCGCTGTCGGTGTCGATGACCGCGGTGGGCAATGTCCTGGCGATCGTGATGCTGCCGCTGAACTTCGCGTTCTGGGGCCACCTGCACCCCACCGGCCGCGAGTACTTCGCCGAGATCTCCGTGGCCCCGTGGGACATGCTCAGCGAGGTGCTGCTGGTCATCGCGCTGCCGTTCGCGCTCGGGCTGACCGTGTCGCACCTGCTGCCGCAGGTCGCGGCGCGCACCCACCGCGTGGTGGGCATCCTGTCGTTCGTGGCGCTGGGCGGGATCATCGTGATCGCGGTCGCCAACAACTGGACGCTGTTCGTGGCCTACATCGGGGTCGTGGCGGTGGCGGTGTTCCTCCACGACGCTCTCGCCCTGGGCCTCGGGTACGGCATCGCGCGCGGATTCCGGCTCGACGTCCCTGCCCGCAAGGCCATGACGTTCGAGGTGGGCATCCGCAACGCCGGGCTCGGGCTGCTGTTCGTGTTCAGCTTCTTCGACGGACTCGGTGGGATGGCCCTCGTCGCCGCGTGGTGGGGAGTGTGGGACATCATCGCCGGGTTGGTCGTCTCCGTGGTGTGGGCGCGGCACAGCACGGCGAATGCCGAGAACAGGGAGGTCACGACGTGAAAGTACTGGTCACCGGCGGCAGCGGGTTCCTCGGCAGAGGGGTGGTGGCCGGACTCGCGGCGGCCGGGCACGAGGTCACGAGCGGCGACCTGCTGGTGCCGGACGGCCCGGGCGCCCCCGGGGTGCGGCACGTGCGCCTCGACGTGACCGACGCCGCCGCGGTCTCCGCCGCCGTGGCGGGCCATCACGCCGTCGTGCACCTGGCCTCGATCGTCGACCCCGACGGGATGGGGCGCCACGCCGCTTACCGGGTGGATGTCGACGGCTCCCGACACGTCCTCGACGCCTGTGTGGAACACGGGGTTGGGCGGCTGGTGGTGTCCTCGTCGGGCGCGGCCTACGGCTACCACGCGGACAATCCGGTGCCCATCATCGAGGATCACCCGGTCCGCGGCACCAGCGCCTTCGCGTACAGCCACCACAAGGCGCTCGTCGAACACCTGCTCGCGGACGCCCGCCGGGACCATCCGCAGCTCGAGCAGGTCGTGTTGCGCATCGGCACGATCCTGGGCGACGCCGTGGACAACCAGATCACCGCCCTGTTCCACCGACGGCGGCTGCTGGCCGTGCGGGGGTCGGACTCGCCGTTCGTGTTCATCTGGGACACCGATCTGGTGGCGATCGTCGTGCGCGCGGTGGGCGACGGTCCGCCCGGCACGTTCAACGTGGCCGGCACCGGCACGCTGACCATCCACCAGATCGCGGCGCGGCTCGGCAAGCGCACCCTCGCGATCCCCGAGCCGGTGCTCAAGGCGGTCCTCGCCGTGGGAAGCGCACTGCGGGTCAGCCGCTACGGGCCCGAGCAGACCGGCTTCCTGCGCTACCGCCCGGTGCTGGACAACACGCGTCTACGGACGGTCTTCGGCTACACGCCTGAGCTGACCAGCGCCGAGGCGTTCGACCGCTGGCTCGCGGGTCATCCCGACGCCCGCCGTGCGCGATCCACCGCGCCGGGCGGCCGGCAGGGCAGAATGTCCGGGTGTCGACCATCGTGTTCCTCCATGCTCATCCCGACGACGAGACGTCCCAGACCGCGGGGATGATGGCGCTTGCGTCCCGCGCCGGGCACCGGGTGGTGACGGTGTTCGCCACCGACGGCGATCACGGTGAGCGCCCCGAGCGCCTCGGACCCGACGGCGACCTGGTCGAACACCGGCGAGGGGAGGCCCGTGCGGCGGCGGCGGTGCTGGGCGTGGCCCGGATCGACTGGCTGGGGTACCGGGATTCGGGGATGACCGGGTGGGAGCAGAACGATCACCCGCTGAGCCTCCACAGCGCCGACGTCGACGAGGCCGCCGCGCGGGTGGCGCGGATCTGCGACCGCGAGGACGCCGACGTCCTGGTGGGCTATGACCACCACGGGAACTACGGGCACCCCGACCACATCGCGGTCCACCGGATCGCCCGGCGCGCGGCGGAGGTGGCCGCGCGACGTCCCCGCCTGATGGAGGCCACGACCAATCGGGACGCCCAGGTGGAGATGCTCGACAGCCCCGCCGCGGCCGAGTTCATGCAGGCTCTCGCGGCCGGCGGGATGGACCTCGACGCGGATCGGATCCGGCAGGCGATCCTCATCGGCGACGACGGACAACCGATCGGGGTCGCGGAGTCGGAGATCGCGTGGGCGATCGACCTGCCGTCGGACGTGATCGACCTCAAGCGCCGCGCGATGCAGTGCCACGCCAGTCAGACCAGCGACATCGGCATGATGCTGGCGTTCCCGCCGGACATCTACGCCGCGGCCTTCGGCACGGAGTACCTCATCGAGCCCGACGCGAGTGGGTCCGGAACGGACGTGCCGATGCGGCGCGGGTGGCCGTTCGGCTAGCTCAGGGCAGGTCGAGCGCGCGGACCCAGTCGCCGTGGCCGTGCGCCGTGGCCAGGGGGCGACCGTTGACGGCGACGACGAAGATGCCCTTGTGTCGACGGAGCGACTCCGGGACCTGCTCGGCGACGTCGGGCAGGAGGGTCACACCCTCGACCGAGATCCACACACAGTCCAGCTCGGTGACCCGGCGGACGAACTCGGCGCGGGCCGGCGGCTCGAGGTAGCCGAGTACCGCGGTGTGGAACACCACCGGTGTCGATCCCGCGGGACACGCGGCGACGGAGGCCTCCAGCTCCTCGACCAGGTCGCCGGCGATGATCTGCGGCGGGTCGGCGGCCGCGATGTCGAGCGCGGCGTCCAGGCGGGGCACGCGCTCGGCCTGCTGTCCGGGCCAGACCAGGCTGCGTAGCCAGTCGCGGGAATCCGGGTCGGCTGGATCGATGGGGGAGAGGTCGACGCCGCCCCGGTGGACGACCTCCGGCAACGCGCGGGGCAGCGGGACGCCGTCGCGCAGGTCGCAGTCCAGGACCGGGGGCGCCGCGGGAGAGTCGACGATTGCGGGCGTCAGCTCGCGGGTGACGCCGCCGTTGAGCGTGTACCGGTAGGCGTAGCGGTCCGGGTAGAGGCACAGGCCGGCGGAGGCGCCCATCTCCACCAGCGAGAGCGGTCCGGGCAGCAGGGACAGGAACGGCAGGAGCACCGCGCAGCGCTTGGCCTCGTTGGTCTGCGTGGAGTGCGTGAGCGCGATCTGTTCGATCCCCGGCCAGTGTTCGTGGACGAAGTCGCGGAAGGCCGGGTAGTCCTCGGTCTCGGGCGCACCGGCGTGACGGGCGGCGGCGAAGAACAGTGCCGGCTGACGCTTGATCCGGGGCAGCGAGGCGATGAGGTCGCTGGTGTCGGGGTCGTCCGCGATGCCCCGGGCCCAGGAGAGGTACACCGGGGTGCGTCCGCGGACCTCGAACTCGGCGAAGTCGGAGTAGCGGGCGGGGACGTCGTCGACGTGCGCGGAGTCCATGGTGCCCAGCGTCGCACACCCCTTGTCGGGAGGAGGGCTGGCCTGGCCACATCCCACCCGGTATGTTGGTGATGCATCAATAACCTCACGCCGATCTCTGGAGGCCCTCATGGCTGCCGACACCGACTTCACGCCCGCCAGGAACGCCTCGACCGACGGTGAGTTCGTCCGCGACGCCACCTACATCAACGATCGCGTGGTGGCGGACGTACCGGCCGGGTCGGAACCGGTGGGGGACAGGGTGGGCGAGATGCGGTGGCCGGTGGAGCCCGGCCGCTATCGACTCATGGCCGCCCGCGCCTGCCCGTGGGCCAGTCGCACCATCATCGTGCGCCGACTCATGGGACTCGAGGGCGTCATCTCGATGGGCCTCGCGGGCCCCACGCACGATGTCAACTCCTGGGTCTTCGACCTCGACCCGGACGAGCGCGACCCGGAGACCGGTCTGCACCGTCTGCAGGAGGCCTACTTCAACCGGATCCCCGACTACCCGCGCGGCATCACGGTCCCCGCGCTGGTCGATCTGCCCACCAAGTCGGTGGTGACCAACGCCTATCAGAAGCTCAACTTCGATCTCCTCTCCGAGTGGACGGCCTTCCACCGCGAGGGCGCCCCGGACCTGTACCCGGCCGAGCACCGGGACGAGATCGACGAGCTGGACTCGTGGATCTACCCCACCGTGAACAACGGCGTGTACCGCTGCGGATTCGCGGCGGACCAGGACGCCTACGAGCAGGCGTACGACGAGCTGTGGGAATCGCTGGACCGGCTCGAGGAGCGGCTGTCCACGCGCCGCTACCTCGTCGGCGACACGATCACCGTCGCGGACATCCGGTTGTTCACCACACTGGTCCGCTTCGACGCGGTCTACCACGGCCATTTCAAGGCCAACCGCAACAAGATCTCCGAGATGCCCGCGCTGTGGGGCTACCTGCGGGACCTGTTCCAGACCCCCGGTTTCGGTGACACCTGCGACTTCCCGCAGATCAAGGAGCATTACTACGACGTCCACCGGGACGTGAACCCCACCGGTGTGGTCCCCAAGGGGCCGGACCTGTCCGGTCTGCTCACCCCGCACCACCGCGAGGAACTGGGCGGTCGACCGTTCGGCGACGGCACCGCACCCGGGCCCATCGAGGACCCGGCGGAACGCATCGCGGAAGGCCACGGCGCGGCCTGAGAGGGCGGTGAACGCCTAGACTCATCGCCTGTGACCCCAGCCCTCCCCGAACCCGGCCGCTACCGTCGTGGCGCCCGACAGTTCCTCATGTTCGGGATCGTGGGTGGCTCCGGCATGGTCGTGAACATGATCGTCACGGTCCTGATGAACAAGGCCAACGGCGGGACACAGAACGCCCAGGACATCCTCTTCCCGCTCGGGGGGACGGAGTTCAACTTCCGGTTCACCACGCTGGTGTGGATCGTGGCCTTCCTCGTGGCGAACGTCTACAACTTCCTGCTCAACCGGCACTGGACGTTCGGCAAGGGGCACAAGGCGCCGCCCTGGCAGGAGTTCTGGCCGTTCCTCGTGGTGGGGTCGGTGGCGGCGGCCGCGGGTATCTTCATCAAGCTCGCGTTCACCAACCCCACCAGCCCGTTCTACCTACCGGAGCCGCTGTTCCACGAGGACGCCGGGATCAGCTCCCGTGAGTACTGGAGTCAGCTGCTGACGATCCTCATCACGATGCCGATCAACTTCATCGTCAACAAGCTCTGGACGTTCCGGGCGGTGCGCAACCGTCATCACGCGCGTTCCACCACGGATGCGTCGGACGCGGCCGACGCGGTGGTCTAGGCCCCGCCGTGGAGTCCTCGCCGCTGGTCCTGTGGTTCGACCTGATGGGTGTGTTCTTCTTCGCCCTGTCCGGGAACCTGCTGGCGGCGCGGAAGGACATCGACATCACCGGTGGCCTCGTGCTGGGGCTTCTCGCCGGTCTCGGTGGCGGCATCATCCGTGACGTCCTGCTGGGGGTCACCCCGCTCGCGCTGTCGGAGCCGATCTACCTGGTCGCGCCCGTGGTCGCGGCGGCGGTCGTGTACCTGCTCGGTTCGCTCATCCACCGCGTGCAGACCCTGATCGTCGCGTTCGACGCCGCGGGCCTAGGGCTGTTCTGCACCTTCGGCACCGCGCGGGCGCTGGATCACGGGATGCCGGTCGCGTCGGCGCTGCTGCTCGGGGTGGTCACGGCGGTGGGCGGCGGGTTGCTGCGGGACGTGGTCGCCAACGAGATCCCCGCGGTGTTCAGCGGCTCCAACCTGTATGTCATCCCGGCGGCGACCGGTGCCGCCCTGACGGCCCTCGCCGTGGCCACCGACACCTGGGGGCCGATCGCCGCGACCGTGTTGTCCTTCCTCGTGTTCGCGTTCCGCATGGTCGCGTGGTGGCGACAGTGGCGTGTCCCGGCACCGGTGCGGAGCTGGACCGTGCGGGACCTCGACGTGCTGCGGCGCCGCGAGCGGTCGGTGTTCGGCCGCCCGCGCCGGGAGGGGAGCTCTGCCGGCGAGCGGGACGACGGCGAGCGGGACGACGGCGAGCGGGACGACAACGAGGGCCGCGACCGCGACGACGACGCTGATCCCGACGGCCTCCGAGACTTCCGGCCGGGCCGACGTCGGTAGGGTTGTCCGGTGCAGTACTACCTCAGCCTGCTGGGTTTCGCGGCGATCGATTCGCTCAACCTCCTGGCCTTCGCCGTCATCGCGGGCCTGTGGCTGACCTCTGCCGGACGCGGGGTCGCGTTCGCGCCGCGGGCCGCACGGTTCACCGGCGGCGCGTTCTGCGGCATCGTGCTGCTCTCGCTGATCTCGGTGTGGGTGATCGGCAACAACCAGGAGTTCGTCCGCAGCCTGTTCTACAACCTGTGGGCGATGGTCGCGCTCGGCGTGGTCGGCCTCGTCATCACGGTCATGGGGTTGCGGCAGCCCGCCGAGGCCAAGGAGGAGAGCGTCGAGGCGCCGCTGACGCAGAACATCCTGCAGAAGTTCGGGATCATGGCCACGGGTGTCGCCCTGGGCGTCATCCAGTCCGGGACGTCGGCGCCGTTCGCCGCGGGGATGGTGCTCATCTCCTTCGCCGAGACCCCGTGGTGGTCCAAGCTGCTGCAGATCCTGTTCTTCGCGATCATCGCGATCCTGCCCAGTGCCGGGTTGATCGTCGCCCTGGCGCGGGTCCGGTCGGGCGGGATCACCGCGGCCACCCGCCGGATCGACCGGTTCCTGTCGTACGGCCGCGTGGCCGGGCGCGTGCTCACCCTCGTGGTGGGTGTGGCGCTGCTGGTCCTGGCTCTGGTGCGGATCGTCCAGCTCACGGGCGTGCTGTCGTAGCGCGGTCCTAGGGTGGCGGGCGACCGCCACACGGGTGGTCCGATGAACCCGGGAGACCCCATGCAGACCCAGCCCCAGACACAGATCCAGACCCGGAACCAGACCCAGAACCACGCCTCCGCCGCCGGCACGGTGCTCTGCGAGGACGGACTGAGGCGACCTCCCTGGGCGGCGCGCGACCCCCTGCTGCGGGAGTACTACGACACCGAGTGGGGCGTGCCCGTCCGCGACGAGGCCGGCCTGTTCGAGCGGCTGGTCCTCGAGGGATTCCAGTCCGGGCTCAGCTGGGTGACGATCCTGCGCAAGCGCCCGGCCTTCCGGGAGGCGTTCGCGGGGTTCTCCCCGGACGCCGTCGCCGCCTTCACCGAGGACGACGTGGCCCGGCTCATGTCCGACGAGCGGATCGTGCGCAACCGCCGGAAGATCGACGCCGCCATCGCCAACGCGCGTGCAGTGGTAGCCCTGCGGTCCGAGGGCGGGCTCGGGGAGCTGATCTGGTCGTACCGGCCGGCGACCACCCCGCAGCCGCGGACCGCGGACGAGGTACCCAGCCGCTCGCCGGAGTCGGAGGCGCTCGCGAAGGAGCTCAAACGACGGGGTTTCAGCTTCGTGGGACCGGTGACCGTCTTCGCGCTGATGGAGGCGATCGGGGTGGTCGACACCCACCTGGTGGATTCGCACCGTCGCGGATCCTCGGGCGTGTGGACCGGGGGCGCGGCGACTCCGGAGGGCGCGGGCTGACCGGTCAGCCGGGTGGCCCCGGCAGTGCGGGCAGTCCGGCGCGGGGGGCGAGGTCGGGGATCGGTGCGGACAGTGCGGCGGCGCCCTCGACCTGCCCGGTGGCGGGGCCGCCCACACAGCCGGGGATCCCGCGCAGTGCCGCCATGCGCATCAGGGAGCGGTCGAGGGCCTGTCTGCTCAGCGCGCCATTGGCCAGGGCCTGTTCGACGGCGTCCAAGGCCTCGCCGATCCCGGCCGTGGTGATCCACAGCGGGGAGTCCGCGCCGGCGATGAGCGACTCGGCGACCGCCCGGGGCAGCGGGAAGGCGTCGGTGACCGCGCGCATGCCGGACAGGTCGTCGGTGAAGATCGGTCCGTCGAACTGTTGAGCCCCGTAACCGTGGCCCTCCCGCAGGAGTCGGTACGCCGCCGGTGAGAGCGAGGCCGGACGGTTCACCCCGGTCAGTCCGGGCACCTGCTGGTGGCCCAGCATCATGCCGGCGCCGGGGGTCCCGGCGAGTTCGGCGAACGGGTGCAGGTCGTGAGGCACGAGCTGGTCCAGGGGTGGCACGGTCACCGACTGGTGGTGGCTGTCGCCGGAGGAGCGGCCGTGGCCGGGGAAGTGCTTGAAGACCGGGGCCACACCGGCGTCCTGCAGTCCGGTCGCGAACGCGCGGGCATAGCGCACCACGCGGGCCGGATCGGGGGAGAAGGAGCGGTCCCCGATCACGGCACCGTCCGGTTGCGCGGACACGTCGACCGAGGGGGCGAAGTCGACGGTCACGCCCATCCCGCGCAGGAACTCGCCGCGCGCGCGGGCCGCCGACCGGACCTGCTCCGGACTCATGGTGGCCGCCATGACCCGGGCGGACGGCAGCGGGCCGGCGTAGGGGGCGATGCGGGACACGCGGCCGCCCTCTTCGTCGATCGCGACCAGCAGCGGGAGGGGACTGTCCTGCTGGAGACGGGCGAGCGCGTCGCCCGAGACCACCTCGCCGACGACGCCGCCACCGAGGAAGATCCCTCCGATCTTGTGTTGCTCGACCGCCTGCCGGGCGTCTGCCATCGAACTCACGCCGACGGTGAACAGTTGCGCGATCCGCTCCCGCTGGCTCAGTGAATCCAGGGGCGACTCGCACGGCGGTGCAGGTGGCGGCGCGGGCGGCGCAGCGCCAGCCGCTGTCGCTGCCGGGGTGGCCGCAGCGCTGACGGGGGCCGGGTCCGCGGGTTCGTCGTCCGAGCACCCGCTCATCGCCAG
>NZ_JAALDN010000309.1 GCF_014144855.1 Dietzia maris
GAGACCCCGCTCGGCGTCGTCCGCGCGGAGGAGATCGCCGCCGCGCCCGGGTGCGCCGGGATGATGTGGGGCGCCGAGGACCTCCTGGCCGCGATGGGCGGATCGACCAGCCGGTTCTCCTCCGCCGAGGCCGGTGGCCCCCGCGAGGCGGGGGAGTACCGCGACGTACCCCGTCACGCCCGTGCGCGGGTCGCGCTCGCCGCGGCCGCGTTCGGTCGGTGGGCGGTCGACTCCGTGCACCTGGACATCGCCGACTCCTCCGGTCAGCGCGCCGAGGCGCTCGACGCCGTCGCGCTGGGGTTCGTGGCCACCGCGTGTATCCACCCGTCCCAGGTGGCGGTGGTCCGCGAGGCCTACGCCCCCGACGACGACGAGGTGGCCTGGGCCCGGAAGGTCCTCGCCGCCGCGGAACACAACCAGGGCGTGTTCCGGCTGGACGGTCGCATGGTCGACGGTCCCGTCTTCCGTCAGGCCGAGGCGACGATGCGTCGCGCCGCGGCCGCCGCCACCTGATACCGCAATCCCCGTGTCGCGCCCCCCTGTCGCGGGCCGTCCGGCCCCACCCCCAAGGAGTACCGAGATGACCACCACCGATCTCGATTCCACACCCCTCGACCCCGCCGGGTCCCACACGCGCGGGGAGACCGACGTCCCCCTGCTCACCCAGACGATCCCCGAGAACCTCGCGGCGACCGTCGAGAGGTTCGGCGACCGCGACGCGCTCGTCGACGTGCAGGCCGACCGGCGGTGGACCTACGCCGAGTTTCTCGCCGACGTCCGCCGCCTCGCCTCCGGACTGCACCGCCTCGGCATCCGTGCGGGCGACCGGGTAGGGATCTGGTCGCCCAACCGGTGGGAGTGGGTGATGGTCCAGTACGCCACCGCCGAGATCGGCGCGGTGCTGGTCAACATCAACCCGTCCTACCGGGTCCACGAACTGGAGTACGTGCTCAAGCAGGCGGGGATCAAGGCCGTCGTCGCCGCTCCCCAGTTCAAGGATTCCGATTACACCGGGATGCTCGCGCAGGTCCAGCCGAACTGCCCCGACCTCGAACTGGTCGTGATCTTCGGCGACGAGGAGTGGGAGTCGCTGGTCTCGGGCCCCACCCACGCCGAGGAACTGGCGTCGATCCGCGCCGCACTGCAGCCGGGCGACCCGATCAACATCCAGTACACCTCCGGCACCACGGGCTTCCCCAAGGGCGCCACGCTCTCGCACTCGAACATCCTCAACAACGGGTACTTCGTCGGCGAGCTCGTCAACTACACGGAGGTCGACCGGGTGTGCATCCCGGTGCCCTTCTACCACTGCTTCGGCATGGTGATGGGCAACCTCGCGTGCACCAGCCACGGATCGGCCATGGTCATCCCCGCGCCCGCGTTCGACCCCGCGGCCTCGCTGCGCGCGGTGGAGCAGGAGAAGTGCACGAGTCTCTACGGCGTGCCCACGATGTTCATCGCCGAGCTCGCGCTGGAGGATTTCGACTCCTACGACCTGTCCACGCTGCGCACCGGGATCATGGCCGGCTCGCCGTGCCCCGAATCCACCATGCGTCAGGTGATCGACAGGATGAACATGGAGGAGGTCTCCATCTGCTACGGCATGACGGAGACCTCGCCGGTGTCCACCCAGACCCGTCGGGACGATTCGCTGGACCGGCGCGTGTCCACGGTCGGCCGGGTCGGGCCGCACCTCGAGATCAAGATCGTCGACCCGTCGACCGGTGCCACCCTGCCGCGCGGCGAGGCCGGCGAGTTCTGCACGAAGGGCTACAGCGTCATGCTGGGCTACTGGGACCAGCCGGACAAGACCGCCGAGGCGATCGACCCCGAGGGCTGGATGCACACCGGCGACATCGGGGAGATGGACGACGCCGGTTACGTCCGCATCACCGGCCGCATCAAGGACATGGTCATCCGCGGTGGCGAGAACATCTACCCGCGGGAGGTCGAGGAGTTCCTCTACACCCACCCGGGCATCCTCGACGCCCAGGTGATCGGCGTGCCCGACCCCAAGTACGGCGAGGAGCTCATGGCCTGGGTCCGGCTCAAGCCGGGACGCGACGATCTCACGGCCGAGGAGGTCCGCGAGTTCGCCACCGGCAAGCTCGCCCGCCACAAGATCCCGAAGTACGTCCACGTGGTCGACGAGTTCCCCATGACCGTCACCGGCAAGGTCCGCAAGGTCGACATGCGCAAGCGCGCGATCGAGATCCTCGGCATCGCCTGACCGCCCCCACACCCAAGGAGTGCGTGTATGTCCAGCAAGATCATGACCGCGGCCGAGGCCGTCGCGGACATCCCCGACGGGGCGTCCATCGCCGCCGGCGGATTCGGCCTGAGCGGGATCCCGCAGATCGTCATCGAGGCCCTCGCCGCCCGCGACGTCGGGGACTTCGAGGTGTTCTCCAACAACGCCGGCGTCGACGGCAAGGGCCTCGGCATCCTGCTGGAGAGCGGCAAACTCCGGCGCATCGTCTCCTCCTACGTCGGGGAGAACAAGGAGTTCGCCCGCCAGTACCTGTCCGGTGAGCTCGAGGTGGAGCTCACCCCGCAGGGCACCCTCGCCGAGCGGATGCGTGCCGGCGGCTCGGGGATCGGGGCGTTCTTCACCCGCACCGGCGTCGGCACGTTCGTCGCCGACGGCGGCATGCCGTGGAAGTACGACTCGGCCGGCGGGATCGCGGTGGCCTCCCCGCCCAAGGAGACCCGCGAGATCCGCGGCGAGACCTACGTGCTGGAGCAGGCCATCGAGGCCGACTACTCGCTGGTACGCGCCGCCGTGGCCGACCGCAACGGCAATCTCCGCTTCAACCTCACGGCCCGCAACTTCTCGCCGCTCGCGGCGATGGCCGGCCGGGTGTGCATCGTCGAGGCCGAGAAGATCGTCGAGGTCGGAGAGCTCGCCCCCGACGACATCCACCTCCCGGGCATCTTCGTCCACCGCCTGGTGGAACTGACCCCGGAGCAGGTCGCCCAGACCAAGTGGATCGAGAAGACCACCACCAACCCGCCCTCGGAAGGACAGCGCTGATGAGCAGGATCGGACGCGACCGCAAGGCCATGGCCGCCCGCGCGGCCCTGGAGCTGGAGGACGGCCAGTACGTCAACCTCGGGATCGGCCTGCCGACCCTGGTCCCCAACTACGTCCCCGAGGGCGTCAACGTCACCCTGCAGTCCGAGAACGGGCTGCTGGGAATCGGCCCGTACCCGCACCCCGACGACGTCGACCCGGACCTCATCAACGCCGGCAAGGAGACCGTCACGACCCTCCCGGGGTCGGCGATCTTCGACTCGGCGATGAGCTTCGGCATGATCCGCTCGGGCAAGATCGACGTGGCCATTCTGGGCGCCATGGAGGTCAACCCCGCGGGCGACATCGCCAACTGGATGGTGCCGGGAGCGATGGTCAAGGGCATGGGCGGGGCCATGGACCTCGTGGTGGGCGCCCGCCGGATCGTCGTGGTCATGGACCAGGTCGCCAAGGACGGGTCCTCCAAGATCGTCTCCGAGATCTCTCTGCCGCTGACCGGGTTGGGCTGCGTCAACCGGATCATCACCGAACTGGGCGTGTTCGACCGCGACGCCGACGGCCTGACCCTGATCGAGCTCGTCGACGGGGTGACCCTCGAACAGATCGAGGCCGCCACCGACGCGCCGTTCCGCGTGGCCGAGCACCTCAGGTGACCCCGCCGCCGGCGCCGCCCGGCCTTTGGACCACACCGGTCCGGGGCCGGGCGGCGCTGTCGGCGTTGGCGTGGGTCCTCGCGTACGGGGCCTCCCTCGTCGTCGTCGTCCTCCTCGGCCTGGTCACGGCACGGACCCTCGGGCCCGGCCG
>NZ_JAALDN010000310.1 GCF_014144855.1 Dietzia maris
GAGGACCTGGCCCGGGCCCGTGTCGGCGACACCGTTGACGGTGGCGGGGCCACCCTCGTTGAGGCCGTTGTACCCGAGGACGGTGGTACCGCGACGGCCGTTGTTGACGTTGATCCAGTCGACGGTCATGGGCTGGGCCTGCTGGGCCGCGACACCCTCGGTGCCCAGGGCGGTGAAGATGAAGCCGAGATGGCCGGGGGCGATGCCGGGCAGCGGCAGATCGGCCGGGCCGGGCACGGCGGTCGCGGCACCGACGGCGGTCTGCTCACCGCCGATGCACTGCTGCATGATCGTGGGGTAGGCGAACTGCGCGATGACCGGGCCGTTCTCGGGAATCGGGGTGCCGGGTTCGCCGGTGCCGCGGAAGAACCCGACGGCGCGGGCGATGGTGCCCCGGGTCTCCTCGGGGATCCACTGCTGCTCGGCGAGGTTCTCGATCGCCTGGAGCACGGGCTCGGTCGGGCGTCCCAGTTCGTCGAGCGACTGCGCGCTGGCGGTGGCGGGTGCGGCGAGACCGACCGCGACGGCGGCGACGGCCCCGAGACCGATGGTCCGGAACGAGGTCCTGAGCGAGTGGCGGATCACTGGCGAGTCCATTCTTCGGATGGGGCGGGCGGACCGGCGGACGGGCCGACCGGTCGACCGCTAGATATTCTCATAAGTGTCCCGAGTCACGGGCACCGGGAGTCGGGCAGACGCGCGTTCTGGTGCTGATGTTACAGAAGTTATACGTGATGTAAATAACACAGGGCGTCCGCACTGTCGGGGTGGTCTCAGGATGGGGGAATCGTCCGGATCAGCGGGTAAAGTAGATCCGCACGCGCGCTCGACCGGACGCGCCTGTGGATCGCGGCTGACTAGCGCCGTCGATTCCCACCACCAGCCCGGCGGCCCACGAGCCGCCCCGGGCGCCCGTAAGCCTCCGAGGGAGAACCCAGCGTATGGCCTTGACCGAGTTCCGCAACGTCGCAATCGTCGCCCACGTCGACCACGGGAAGACGACACTCGTCGACGCGATGCTGCGCCAGTCCGGCGCGTTCGACGAACGCGCGGAGCTCGTGGACCGGGTCATGGACTCGGGCGACCTCGAGCGTGAGAAGGGCATCACGATCCTCGCCAAGAACACCTCCGTGCGACGACACGGCGCGGGTGCGGGTGGCGCCGACCTCGTCTTCAACATCATCGACACCCCGGGCCACGCGGACTTCGGCGGCGAGGTCGAGCGTGGCCTGAACATGGTGGACGGCGTCGTCCTGCTCATCGACTCCTCCGAGGGGCCGCTGCCGCAGACCCGCTTCGTGTTGCGCAAGGCGCTCGCCGCCTCCCTGCCGGTCATCATCGTCGTCAACAAGACCGACCGGCCGGACGCCCGGATCGACGAGGTCGTCGAGGAGGCCCAGGACCTGCTCCTCGATCTCGCGGCCGATCTGGAGGACCCCGCCGCCCAGGCCGCCGCCGAGCACGCGCTCGAGCTGCCCGTGGTCTTCGCCTCCGGCCGCGCCGGCAAGGCGTCCACCACCCAGCCGGCCAACGGCCAGGAGCCGGAGGGGGAGAACCTCGACGAGCTGTTCGCGCTCCTCTACGACGTGATCCCCGCCCCCCGCGGAGACGCCGACGCCCCGCTTCAGGCCCACGTCACCAACCTGGACGCCTCCAACTTCCTCGGCCGTATCGGTCTGGTGCGCATCCACAACGGCCGGCTGCGCAAGGGGCAGCAGGTCGCGTGGATCCACAACCTGCCGGGCGGCGAGCAGGAGACCAAGTCCGTCAAGATCTCGGAGCTGCTCAAGACCGACGGTGTCGAGCGGGTGCCCACCGAGGAGGCCGTCGCCGGCGACATCGTCGCGGTCGCCGGTATCAGCGACATCATGATCGGTGACACGCTGGCGGATCCGGAGAACCCGGTCGCCCTCCCGGCCATCACGGTCGACGAGCCCGCCATCTCCATGACCATCGGCGTCAACACCTCGCCCCTGGCCGGCCGGAACGGCGGCAAGAAGCTCACCGCGCGCATGGTCAAGGCGCGCCTCGACCAGGAACTCGTGGGCAACGTCTCACTCAAGGTGCTCGACACCGAGCGGCCCGACGACTGGGAGGTGCAGGGTCGTGGCGAGATGGCGCTGTCCATCCTCGTCGAGACCATGCGCCGCGAGGGGTTCGAGCTCACCGTCGGCAAGCCGCAGGTGGTCACCAAGACGATCGACGGCAAGCTCCACGAGCCGTTCGAGCACATGACCATCGACGTCCCCGAGGAGCACCTCGGCGCGGTCACCCAGCTCATGGCCGCCCGCAAGGGCCGCATGGAGCAGATGAGCAATCACGGCTCCGGCTGGGTGCGCATGGAGTTCACCGTCCCCGCGCGCGGCCTCATCGGTTTCCGGACCACCTTCATGACCGATACCCGGGGTGCGGGGATCGCCAACTCGTACTCCGCCGGGTACGAGCCGTGGGCCGGGGAGATCCGGGCCCGGCACACCGGTTCGCTGGTCGCGGACCGTGCGGGCAAGGCGACCACGTTCGCGCTGCTCGGGTTGGCCGACCGCGGTGACTTCTTCATCGAGCCCGGCTCCGAGGTCTACGAGGGTGTCGTCGTGGGGGAGAACCCGCGCTCGGAGGACATGGACGTCAACATCACCAAGGAGAAGAAGCTCACGAACATGCGTGCGGCCTCCTCCGACGCCACCGAGACGCTGTCCAAGCACAAGAACCTCTCCCTCGAGGAGGCCATGGAGTTCTGTGCCGTCGACGAGTGTGTCGAGGTGGCCCCCGAGGTGGTCCGTGTGCGCAAGGTCCTGCTCACCGCCAACGAGCGGGCCAAGGCCCGCAGCCGGTCCAAGTCGCGCGACCAGCAGACGGTCGGCTAGACCGGAAACAGATGACGACGAGGGGGGCGTCGGTGCGCCGGCGGGGTGCCGCCGCGGTGTGCGCCGCGCTGGCCCTCGTCGTCGTCACCGGGTGCGTCGCCGACCCGCCCCCACCGGCGGTGGTGGGCGAGGAGCGCACCGACGGCGCGTCGGTCACCCTCACGGAGGACGGTCTCCTGCTCGCGCTGAACCGGGTGGACCCGGGGTTCAACCCGCACCTCCTGGCCGACCAGGGGGTGGACACCGACCTCGTGGCCTCGCTGCTGCTGCCCAGCGCGTTCGACCCGGGCCCCGGTGGCGAACAGACGCTCAACCGGGATCTCCTGGTCTCCGCCGCGCGGGTCCCCGGGGCCCCCTCGACCATCCGGTACACGATCGATCAGCAGGCTCAATGGTCTGACGGTGTCCCCGTCGCGGCGGAGGACTTCGAGTACCTCTGGCGGCAGATGACCACCCAGCCCGGCGTGGTCGATCCGGCCGGGTACGAGAGGATCGTGGAGGTCCGTTCCGGTGCGGGCGGCAAGGTCGTCGACGTGGAGTTCGACGTCGTGCCGGAGCACTGGCGGGGCCTGTTCACCCACCTCCTCCCCGCGCACATCCTCAAGGGTGCGCCCGACGGGTTCCAGGGCTCGATGCAGTTCCTGCCCGTGACGAGCGCGGGTCCGTTCATGATCCGCACGGCCGACATCGGCCGGGGGCAGATCGAATTCGTGCGCAACGACCGGTACTGGGCCCGCGCGCCCGAGGTCGACCAGATCGTCGTGCGACGCGCCACCGGAGCCGGCCAGCTCGGCGAGGCGCTGAGGGGCGGTCCCGGGGTGATGGCGATCGTCTCGGCGAACCCGGTGGCGGCAGACGTGGCCGCCACGGTCCCGGGAGTGACCACCGCGCCCCTGGAGAGCGCGGCCCAGCTCGAACTCGGGCTGAACACGGTCGCGCCGGCGGTGGCCGATCCGGCGGTCCGTC
>NZ_JAALDN010000311.1 GCF_014144855.1 Dietzia maris
TGCGGTCGACGATCGTGCGGATCGGCCGGCCGTCCTCGTCGACCGGGCCGGTGCCGGACTCGGTCAGCTTGGCCACGGTCTCGCAGGCGATGCCGTACCGGCGGAGCATGAGCGCGGTGCCCTCGGTGGCCAGCACCGTGAACCCGAGCGCCGCCAGCCGCTGGGCCGGGAACACCATCGACCGCTTGTCCCGGTTGGCCACCGAGACGAACACGGTGCCCGACAGCGGCAGCACGCCGTCGGCGGACAGCTGGCCCTTGGCAAAGGCCACGGCGAAGTCCGGGCCGATGCCCATGACCTCACCCGTGGACTTCATCTCCGGGCTGAGCAGGGACTCCACGGTGTCGCCCTCCGGGGTGCGGAACCGGTTGAACGGCAGCACCGCCTCCTTGACGGCGACGGGGGCGTCCGCGGGCAGGGAGCCGCCGTCCCGGTCGGACGGGAGCAGCCCCTCCGCGCGCAGGTCGGCGATCGACTCGCCCAGCATGATGCGGGCACACGCCTTGGCCAGGTGCACCCCGGTCGCCTTGGACACGAAGGGCACCGTCCGGCTGGCCCGGGGGTTGGCCTCGAGGACGTAGAGCACGTCGTCCTTGAGGGCGTACTGCACGTTCATCAGGCCCTTGACGCCGATGCCCATGGCCAGCGCCTCGCTGGAGCGGCGGACCCTGTCGATGTCGTCCTGTCCGAGGGTGATCGGCGGCAGCGTGCACGCGGAGTCGCCGGAGTGGATGCCGGCCTCCTCGATGTGCTCCATGACGCCGCCCAGGTACACCTCGGTGCCGTCGCACAGGACGTCGACGTCGATCTCCACGGCGTCGTCGAGGAAGCGGTCCACCAGCACCGGACGGTCCGGACTGATCTCGGTGGCGCGGTCGATGTACGAGCGCAGGGAGCCCTCGTCGTAGACGATCTCCATGCCCCGGCCGCCCAGCACGTAGGACGGGCGCACCAGTACCGGGTACCCGATGTCGGCGGCGATGGCGGTCGCCTCGTCGGCGTTGATCGCGGTGCCGAACGCCGGGGCCGGCAGCCCCGCCCGGACCAGCACCTCACCGAACTCGCGGCGGTCCTCGGCCAGGTCGATCGCGGACGGGCTGGTGCCCACAATGGGCACGCCGGCGGCCTCGAGCTGCGCGGCCAGCCCCAGCGGGGTCTGGCCACCGAGCTGCACCAGCACCCCGGCGACCGTGCCGGACTCGGACTCGGCGTGGTAGACCTCCATGACGTCCTCGAACGTCAGGGGCTCGAAGTACAGCCGGTCGGCCGTGTCGTAGTCGGTCGAGACCGTCTCCGGGTTGCAGTTGACCATGACCGTCTCGTACCCGGCCTCGGACAGCGTCAGGGCGGCGTGCACGCAGGAGTAGTCGAACTCGATGCCCTGGCCGATGCGGTTGGGCCCGGAACCGAGGATGATCACCTTCTCGCGCTCGGTCTGCGGGGCGACCTCGGACTCGGCGGCGGGGTCGAGCTCGTAGGTCGAGTAGTGGTACGGGGTCTTGGCCTCGAACTCCGCGGCACACGTGTCGACCGTCTTGTAGACGGGCCGGATCCCCAGCCTGTGGCGCAGGCGCTGCACGCCCTCGGCACCGGCGAACTCGGGCCGGAGGGCGGCGATCTGCGCGTCCGACAGACCGTTGTGCTTGGCCCGACGCAGCAGGTCCGCGCCCAGCACGGCGGCGTCGACGATCTCGCGGCGCAGGTCCACGAGCTCGGCCACCTCCTCGAGGAACCACGGGTCGATGCCGGAGGCCTCGTGGACCTGCTGGACCGTCGCCCCCAGGCGCAGCGCCAGCTCGACGTCGTACATCCGGCCCTCGGTCGGACGGACCAGGTCGGCGAGCACCGCATCCACGTCGGTGGAGCGCCCGGGTGCGATGGTCTCGTCGGGCAGGGTCCAGAATCCCGAGGCTTTGGTCTCCAGCGACCGCATGACCTTGCCGAGGGCCTCCCGGTAGTTGCGCCCCAGGCTCATGGCCTCACCCACCGACTTCATGGTGGTGGTGAGGGTGTCGTCGGCACCCGGGAACTTCTCGAAGGCGAACCGGGGCGCCTTGACCACCACGTAGTCGAGGGTCGGCTCGAAGCACGCGGGGGTCTCGCCGGTGATGTCGTTGGTGATCTCGTCGAGCGAGTACCCGATGGCCAGCCGTGCGGCGATCTTGGCGATCGGGAAGCCGGTGGCCTTGGAGGCCAGCGCGGAGGACCGCGAGACCCGGGGGTTCATCTCGATCACGACCAGGCGGCCGTCGACGGGGTTGATGGCGAACTGGATGTTGCAGCCACCGGTGTCCACGCCCACGGCGCGGATGATCGCGATGCCCAGGTCGCGCATGTTCTGGAACTCGCGGTCGGTCAGCGTCATCGACGGCGCGACGGTGACGGAGTCGCCGGTGTGCACACCCAGGGCGTCCACGTTCTCGATCGAGCAGATCACGACGACGTTGTCCTTGTTGTCGCGCATCAGCTCGAGCTCGTACTCCTTCCACCCGAGGATGGACTCCTCGATGAGAACGTTTGCGGTCGGCGAGGCGGACAGCCCGCCGCCGGCGATGCGCTCGAGGTCCTCGGTGGTGTAGGCCAGACCCGAGCCGAGGCCGCCCATGGTGAAGGAGGGCCGGACCACGACCGGCAGCCCCAGCTCGGCGACGGTGGCATGGACCTCCTCCATCGTGTGGCAGACGGCGCTGCGGGCCGACTCGCCGCCGACGCTGGCCACGATGTCCTTGAAGGTCTGCCGGTCCTCGCCGCGGTTGATGGCGGGGATGTCCGCGCCGATGAGCTCGACCCCGTGCTTGTCGAGGAGCCCCTGGGCGTCCAGCTGCATGGCCGCGTTCAGCGCGGTCTGCCCACCGAGGGTCGCGAGCACCGCGTCCACGGGGTGGCCGTCGGCGGCCTCCTTGGTCAGGATCTTGTCGATGAACTCGGGCGTGATGGGCTCGACGTAGGTGGCGTCGGCGAACTCCGGGTCGGTCATGATCGTGGCCGGGTTGGAGTTGACAAGGGTCACACGCAGGCCCTCGGACTTGAGCACGCGGCACGCCTGGGTGCCCGAGTAGTCGAACTCGCAGGCCTGGCCGATGACGATCGGCCCGGAGCCGATGACGAGGACGTGGTTGATGTCTGTGCGCCGGGGCATCAGTTCGAACCCTTTCTGGAGTCTGCGGAGCCGAGGTCGGAGGATTCGAGCAGGCTGACGAAGCGGTCGAAGAGGTCGGCGGCGTCCCGGGGGCCCGCCGCGGATTCGGGGTGGTACTGGACGGAGAAGGCGCTGCCGTCGACCAGGGCGACGCCCTCGACGGTGCCGTCGTTGGCGCACACGTGGGTCACGGCGGCCGTGCCCCACGGGGTCTGCCAGGTGTCACCTTCCGGGGCGCGCAGCGCGAACCCGTGGTTCTGGGAGGTGATGGCCACGGCGCCGGTGGCCTTCTCGATCACCGGGATGTTGATGCCGCGGTGCCCGAACTGCATCTTGTAGGTCTCCAGCCCCAGAGCCCGGCCGAGGATCTGGTTTCCGAAGCAGATGCCGAAGAAGGGGATCCCCTGGCCCAGCACCTCCTTGGTGAGGTGTACCGCGTGGTCGGCCGTCGCCGGGTCGCCCGGACCGTTGGACAGGAACACCCCGTCGACGCCGAGGTCGAGGATGTCCTGCAGCGTCGAGTCGGCGGGCAGGACGTGGACGCGGACCCCACGCTCGGTGAGCATCCGGGGGGTGTTGGTCTTGATCCCCAGGTCCAGCGCGGCGATCGTGTAGGACGCCTCGCCCTCCGGCTCCACCACGTAGGCCTCGCGCGTGGAGACCTCGTCGGACAACGACGCGCCGGCCATGGACTCCTGGGCCCGGACCGCGGTGAGCATGGTCTCGTCGTCGGTCAGGTCGTCGCCCGAGAAGATCCCGGCCTTCATGGCCCCGAGCTCCCGGATGTGGCGGACCACGGCGCGCGTGTCGATACCGGCGATGCCGACCACGCCCTGGGCGGCCATCTCGTCTTCGAGGCTGCGGCTGGACCGGTGGTTGGAGGGCTGTCGCGACAGGTCGCGGATCACGAAGCCGGAGACCCAGATCCGGCCCCCGCGGGCCTCACCGTCGAGGAGGGACTCGCCGTCCTCGTCGTTCCAGCCGGTGTTGCCGATCTGCGGCGCGGTCGCCACGACGATCTGCCGGCAGTAGGAGGGGTCGGTGAGGGTCTCCTGGTAGCCGGACATGCCGGTGGTGAACACGGCCTCCCCGAGGGTGGTCCCGGTCGCGCCGAAGGAGGTGCCGCGGTGGATGCGTCCGTCCTCGAGGACGAGCGCGGCGGGTTGCGGGCCCGCCTGCGGCGCGGGCGTGGTGCTGTGCGGTGTCACTGGTTCTCCTCGGTGGTGGAGCTGGAGTCGGTGGGCGTGTCGGAGGGGTCGGCGTCTCCGCGCAGCGCCTCCCAGCGGGGGTAGGTGTCCTTGTCGTCCGCCCGGAAACCGGAGTCGACGAGCGTTCGGCCGTCGGTGCCCGTCACCTGCCATCGCGCGACGAGGATGCCGCCGCCGGGCACGGTCTTGTTGGCCAGCGCCGAGGCGCGGCGCACGTCGACGAGGTCGGCGCGGGGGATCCACACGACGGCGTCGGCCAGCTCGAGGCGTATGCCGCCGGTGTGGGCGGTCAGGGTGCCGGCGGAGCGGTGGCCGAGGGGCGGGCGGGCGATCCGGGCCTGCCAGTCCCCCGCGACGGTGCTGCCGATGTACACACCGGTCAGCGGCCCCAGGACGATCTCGCCCGGGTCGGCGGGCGGGGTGGGGAGCTCGCCGAAGAGCCCGGCCTGGGACCGGCTACGGTTCCGCCATCCCAGCGTCATCAGACCGATCAGCGCGAGCAGCACGGCGATGACGATGATGACGGTCCAGTAGTCCTGGGTCATGCGAGTACCTCTCCGTCGCGGGTGGTCAGGCGGCCCCGGTACACGGTGCCGACGACCCTGGCCGCGAATGTCATTCCCTCGTAGGGGGTGTTGGCGGACAGACTTGCGAGCGCGTCGCCGACGACGGTCCACGGGGAGTCGGGGTCGACGACGACGAGGTTCGCGGGCTCCCCTACGGCGATCGGTCGCCCCTGGTCCGACAGGCCGGCGATCTCGGCGGGCCGGGTGCTCATGACCCGGGCGAGGTCCCGCCAGGTCATGTCCCCGGTCTCGACCAGCAGGGCGGCGACGATCGGCAGGGCGGTCTCGAGTCCGATCATGCCCGGCCGGGCGGCGGCGAACTCGCAGCACTTCTCCTGCGCGGCGTGCGGGGCGTGGTCGGTGGCGACGCAGTCGATCACGCCGGACCTCAGCGCCTCGCGCAGCGCGAGGGTGTCGTGTGCCTCGCGCAGGGGCGGGTTGACCCGGTAGACGCCGTCGTAGGTCTCGAGCCGGGAGTCGTCGAGGAGCAGGTGGTGCGGGGTGACCTCGGCGGTGATCGAGATCCCCTGGTCCTTGGCCCACCGCAGCAGTTCGACGGTGCCGGTCGTGGAGGCGTGGCAGATGTGCACGCGGGCGCCGGCGTCGCGGGCCAGGATCGCGTCTCGGGCGACGATCGATTCCTCCGCCGACCGCGGCCATCCGGTCAGTCCCAGGCGTGCGGCGTGGGGCCCCTCGTGGGCCACGGCGCCGCCGGTGAGCCGGGGTTCCTCGGCGTGCTGGGCGACGAGGACGCCCAATCCGGCCGAGTACTCCAGGGCTCGACGCATCACCAGCGGGTCGTGGACGCACATCCCGTCGTCGGAGAACACCCTGACGCGGGCCTCCCCCGCGGCCATCTGCCCCATCTCGGTGAGCTGCTCACCCTGGAGACCCACGGTGACGGCGCCGACGGGGTGCACGTCGCACAGTCCGACCTCGCGGCCGATCCGCCAGACCGAGTCGGTCACCGTCTGGTTGTCCTGCGGGGGTTGGGTGTTGGCCATGGCGAACACCGCCGTGTACCCCCCGCGGGCCGCGGCGGCAGAACCCGAGGCGATGGTCTCGGTGTCCTCGCGACCGGGTTCACGCAGGTGGGTGTGCAGGTCGACGAACCCCGGCAGCAGCACGGCGTCGTCCGCATCGAGGACCTCGGTGCCCGGCGCGGACAGGTCCACGGACCCGCCCGCGTCCGGACCGATCGCGGCGACGACGCCGTCGCGGACGAGGACGTCGACCGGGTCGCCCTCGCCGTAGGGACGCACCCGCCGTAGCAACAGGGTCGGTGTGTGGGGGGCGCTCACTCAGGGGTTCCTTCCGCCGTGACGAGAGTGTGGAGCAGGACCGACATGCGCACGTGCACGCCGTTGGTGACCTGCTGGAGGATCGCGGAGGACGGCGCGTCGGCGGTGTCGAAGCCGATCTCCATCCCACGGACCATCGGACCCGGGTGCAGGACCACGACGTCGTCGCGGAGCCGGGCGGCGCGCGTCGGCCCGAGCCCGTAGCGCACCGCGTATTCGCGGGCAGACGGGAAGAACCCACCGTTCATCCGCTCGGCCTGGACGCGCAGCATCATGACGGCGTCCGCACCGTCCAACTCCGCGTCGAGGTCGGTCGACGCGCGGACCGGCCAGCCGTCGACTCCCACCGGGAGCAGGGTCGGCGGGGCGACGAGGACCACCTCGGCGCCCAACGTGGACAGCAACAGGGCGTTGGACCGGGCGACGCGCGAGTGCAGGATGTCCCCGACGATCACCACCCGGCGTCCGTCTATCCCGCCGAGGCGTTCACGCAGGGTCATGGCGTCGAGCAGGGCCTGGGTGGGGTGCTCGTGCATCCCGTCACCGGCGTTGATGACCGACGGGCCGACGCCACCCGGCGCGACCCACCCGGCGATCTGCTGAGCGGACCCGGAGGCGGGGTGACGCACGATGAGGGCGTCCGCGCCGATGGCGGTCAGGGTGAGCGCCGTGTCACGCAACGACTCGCCCTTCTGGACCGAGGAGGCGCTGGCGGAGACGTTGATGACGTCCGCGCTCATCCACTTGCCGGCCGTCTCGAACGACACCCGCGTGCGGGTGGAGTTCTCGTAGAACACGGTGAGGACGGTCTTGCCCCGCAGTGTCGGCAACTTGCGGACCTCGCGACCGAGGAGCGTCTCCTTGAGTCGTTCCGCCTCGTCGAGGATGGACAGGGCCGAGTCGCGGTCGAGGTCGGCGGCCGAGAGCAGGTGCTTCATCTCGTCCTCTCCGCGTCCGGACGCCGCAGGACCACGGCGTCGACCCCGTCGACCTCGGTGAGCCGGACGGACACTCCCTCGTCGCGGGAGGTGGGGACGTTCTTGCCCACGTAGTCGGCCCGGATCGGCAGTTCACGATGCCCGCGGTCGACCAGCACGGCGAGCTGGACCCGCGCCGGTCGACCGAGGTCGCGCAGGGCGTCGAACGCCGCGCGGATGGTCCGGCCCGAGAACAGGACGTCATCCACGAGGATCACCGTCGCGCCGTCGATCCCGGCCGACGGGACCCGCGTGGGGTTCATCGGCCGGTGCGGGCCCCCGGCGAGGTCGTCGCGGTAGAGCGTGACGTCGAGGGCCCCGGCGTGGACGTCCGCGCCGCTGAACTCACGGATCCTCTCGGCGAGTCGGGCGGCGAGCGGCACCCCGCGGGTGGGGATTCCGAGCAGCACCACGGGGCCCGAATCGGGCGCGTCCGCAGCAGTGCGTTCGATGATCTGATGTGCCAGGCGGGACACCGTCCTGGCGACGTCGTCGGACGTGAAGAGTGACACCGAGTTCTCTTGCGAACCGTCAGCGCTCACCGATCACCACCTCCTTGTCCGCCTCGCTGGACGGCTCGTTAAAGGGATAGCTTTCGGTCCCGAACTCTATCAGTCCCCGGTGTCCGTTCCGGGATCGGTGGACGTGGCCTCCGACACGTCTCCGGGCTCGTCGCCGGCGGCCTCGGAGGCAGCGTCGGCGGGCGGGGTGTCCAGGCCCGCCACGGCCCGCTCGGCGGCCCTGATGTGCTGGGCCAGGCCGGCCACGCGGTCGAGGACCGCGTTGACGTACGGAACCGACTTCTCCGCGGACAGGTCGGACACCAGAAGGACCGCCTGGTCGATCACGACGGCGGCGTCCACCTCGTCCGAGCCGAAGAGCAGTTCCCACGCACCGGCGCGCAGGACCGCGCGGTCGACGGCGGGCAGCCGCTCCAGCGTCCACTCCCTCAGGTGCTCGGTGATGGTGGAGTCGAGGCGGTCGAGCCGCTCGGCGACGCCGGTGACGATCTCCATCGTGTAGGGCGCGACGTCGTGGAACTCCTGGGAGTCCTCGCCCATCTGCCGACGCTCCTCGGCGAGCGCCACCACGTCCGCGTCACGTAGCTCCGCCTCGAACAGCAGCGAGACCGCGCGCCTACGCGCCCGGTAACGTGATCCGCGACGGCGGTGGTCGACGTCTTCCGACATGATCAGTCGTTCACCCGGCTGAGGTAGCGGCCGTCACGGGTGTCGATGCGCAGCTTGTCGCCGGTGTTGATGAACAGCGGCACCTGGACCTCGGCACCCGTCTCGAGGGTCGCCGGCTTGGTGCCACCGGTCGAACGGTCGCCCTGCAGGCCCGGGTCGGTGTGCTGGACCAGCAGGTCGACGGCGACCGGCATCTCGGCGAACAGCGGGACACCCTCGTGGATGGAGACCTGGACCGAGGTGTTCTCGAGCAGGAAGCGGGCACCGTCACCCATCACGGTCGGCGTGACGTTGATCTGCTCGAAGTCCTTCTCGTCCATGAGGACGTAGTCCTCGCCGTCGCGGTAGAGGAAGGTCATGTCGCGCCGGTCGACGGTCGCGGTCTCCACCTTCACGCCGGCACTGAACGTCTTGTCGATGGTCTTGCCGCTGACCACGTTCTTCATCTTGGTCCGCACGAACGCGGGGCCCTTGCCGGGCTTGACGTGCTGGAACTCGGTGATCTGCCAGAGTTGGCCCTCCTCCTTGAGGACGAGGCCGTTCTTGAAATCGGCGGTGGACGCCATAGTCGGTACTCCTTCGGGAAGTCGTCCGCGCCGCAGCCGGGGGCGGCGTCGCGCGCATGATCGTGGGTCGGATCCTCAGAGCACCCTGAGGTCCTTCGACGTGGTGGTCAGGGACCGTCCGCCACCGCCGGTGACGGCCACGGTGTCCTCGATTCGGATCCCGCCGAGGCCCGGGAGGTAGATCCCCGGCTCGATGGTGATCACATCGCCGTCGGACAGTGTACTCGTGGACCGGGTCGACACCGCGGGCGCTTCGTGCACGTCCAACCCCACCCCGTGCCCCAGCGAGTGGCCGAAGTGCTCGCCGAACCCGGCGTCGGTGATGATGTCGCGGCTGACGGCGTCGAGCTCGGCGCACGGGACGCCGGCGCGGACGGCCTCGACCCCCGCGATCTGAGCTCGGCGGACGACCTCGTAGGCCTCCACCAGACGGTCCGGGGCGGTCCCCAACGCGACCGTGCGGGTGCAGTCGGACGCGTACCCCGAGACCGTGGCTCCGAAATCCACCACCACCAGGTCGCCCTCGGCCAGGACCCGGTCCCCGGGAACGTGGTGCGGGTGCGCTCCGTTGGGTCCGGAGGCCACGATCGTCTCGAACGCCACGCCGTCCGAACCGGCCCGCCGCATCGCGTGCTCCAGGTCCGCCGCGACCTCTCGTTCGGTCCGACCGGCCGCCACCAGGTCGCTGCCCAGCACGTGGGTCCACGCCTCGTCGACCACCGTGCACGCCCTGGCGATGAGGGCGAGCTCGTCGGGATCCTTGGCGCGGCGCACCGTCTCCACCAGCCCGCTGGTCTCCACTATCCGGGCGTCCGCTCCCCCGGTCGCCGCGAGCGCACGGCGCAGGCCGGCGGCCGCGGACAGGGTCAGCTGATCGGCCTCGACGGCGAGCGGGGCGTCGGCGGGTCCGCGACGACGACCGAGGACGCCGGCGACGTACTCGCGCGAGATCACGTGGCCCACGTCCGGGGCCTGCTCGACGACCTGGAGTTCGTAGCGGGAATCCGTGCAGAGGACCGCCTCGCCGTCGTCCTCCACCAGGACGGCCCCACCCGACCCGGAGAACCCGGTCAGGTAGGCGATGTTCCGTGGATCGGTCACCAACAGGGCGTCGGCACCGACGTCGGCGAGGGCGGCGGCGACGGCGCGGCGACGTGGGGCGAGACGCTCGATCACAGCAGGATCCCTCCACCGCTGGGCTTGCGGCCCTCCGAGATGGTGGCGTACGCCGCCGTCATGAGCGACGGGTCCGGGGCCTCCATGCGCGACGGGCGGGCCAGTCCGTCCAGCACGACAAGGCGCAGGAAACCCGAGTGGTTCTTCTTGTCGCCGGCCATCAGCTCGAGCAACCGCGGGAAGGCGTCCTCGTCGTACCCGGTGGGAAGTCCGAGGGACGCGAGGACGGAGGCGTGACGGTCCGCCGTCGCGTCGTCCAGTCGGCCCGCCAGCCTGGCGAGCTCGGCGACGAAGCACATCCCGACGCTGATCGCCGCGCCGTGACGCCACCGGTACTGCTCGCGACGCTCCACGGCGTGGCCGAGGGTGTGGCCGTAGTTGAGGATCTCCCGCAGGCCGGACTCCTTGAGGTCCTGGCCGACCACGTCGGCCTTGACCTGCACGCTGCGGCGGATGAGCTCGACGATCGTCTCGCCGCCCGGATCGAGCGCCGCAGCGGGATCCGCCTCGATGAGGTCGAGGATCTCCGGGTCGGCGATGAAGCCGCACTTGACCACCTCGGCCATTCCGGAGACCAACTCGTTGTGCGGGACGGTCTCGAGCGTCGCGGTGTCGATGAACACGGCGGCGGGCTCGTGGAAGCAGCCCACCAGGTTCTTCCCGGCATCGGTGTTGATTCCGGTCTTGCCACCGACCGCGGCGTCGACCATCGCCAGCAGGGTGGTGGGGATGTGTACGACCCGGACGCCACGCATCCAGGTGGCGGCGACGAAGCCCGCGAGGTCGGTGGCCGCGCCCCCGCCGAGGCTCACGACGGTGTCCTTGCGGTTCAACCCGATCTGGCCCAGGACGTCCCAGCAGTACCCGGCGACGGCGAAGTCCTTGCCGGCCTCCGCGTCCGGGATCTCGATCCGGTGGGCGTCGATGCCGGCGTCGGCGAGCTTCTCGCGGAGCGCCTCGGCGGTCTGGGCCAGCGGCGGTTGGTAGAAGATCGCCACGGTTCGCGAGGACGAACACGCCTCGAGGATCTCCGGGAGCAGGCCCCGGCCGATGACCACGGGGTACGGGTCCGCGGCGCGCACCTCCACGACGACGGGCTCGGTGGTGTTCTCGTCCTGGTTCATCTGCTGCTCCCGCTCATCGCTCGTGTCGCACTCGTGTCGCTACGCGTCTGGTCGTCACTCATCTCCGAACGCCGCCCCGCAGGTGCGGGTCGCCGGAGTGGAGCCTGTCGACGATGTCCGTCACCACCTTGCCCGAACTGCGCCGCTCGGTGCTCACGGTGGTCCAGGCGACCTCCCGGTACAGCGGCGAGCGTTCGGTCAGCAGTGCCTGGTACCGGGCTGTGACGTCGCCCCCGGCCAACAGCGGGCGACCCGGACCCTGGGATCGGCGCACCCCCTCGGCCACCCCGATCGTGAGGTGGACGACCCGGTGGCCTCGCAGGCGTTGCCGGGTCACCGCCGACAGGACCGCCCCGCCCCCCAGGGACAGGACGCCGTCGAACGACGTGAGCGCGTCACCGATGATCCGCTCCTCGATCTCGCGGAAGTGCGGCTCGCCGTCGGTGGCGAAGATCTCGGGGATGGACCGGCCCTCGGCCTCCTCGATGAGGTGGTCGGCGTCGCGGAACGGCACGTCGAGCCGCCGGGCGAGCTTGCGGCCGATGGTCGTCTTGCCGGCACCGGGTGGTCCCACGAGCACGGCGACCGGCCGTGCCGGCTCGCTCATGCCTCGTCCGTCGCCCAGTCCAGCCGCTCGGCGACCGCGTCGAGGTATCCGCCGACGTTCCGGCGGGTCTCCGCCAGCGAGTCGCCACCGAATTTCTGCAGGACCGCGCGGGCCAGCACGAGGGCGACCATCGACTCCGCGACGACGCCCGCCGCCGGAACCGCACACACGTCCGACCGCTGGTGGATGGCTGTGGCCGCGGATCCGTCCTCCATGTCCACCGTGCTCAGCGCACGGGGCACCGTGGAGATGGGCTTCATCGCTGCCCGTACCCGCAGGGGCTGACCGTTGGTCATGCCGCCCTCCAGGCCGCCGGCCCGGTTGCTACGACGCTCGACGCCGTCGTCACCGCGGACCATCTCGTCGTGGGCGACGCTGCCACGGCGGCGCGCGGTCTCGAAGCCGTCCCCCACCTCGACACCCTTGATGGCCTGGATGCCCATGAGGGCGCCGGCGAGCTGTGCGTCGAGACGATCGTCGCCGGACACGTGGGAGCCGAGACCGATCGGGAGGCCGTGGACGACCACCTCGACGACGCCCCCGAGGGTGTCCCCGGCCTTCTTCGCGGCCTCGATCTCGGCGATCATCGACTCCGCGGCGGCGGCATCGAAGGCCCGCACAGGGCTGGCGTCGATGTCCTCGAGGTCCGCGTACCCGGGTTCGGGACCGACGTACGGCTCAGACGCACCGATGGAGATGACGTGCGAGAGGACCTCGACGCCGAGGACGTCCCGCAGCACCGCACGGGCGACCGTCCCGGCCGCGACGCGGGCGGCGGTCTCCCGGGCGCTCGCGCGCTCGAGGACCATCCGGGCGTCGTCGAAGTCGTACTTGAGCATCCCGGAGAAGTCGGCGTGACCGGGCCGCGGGCGGGTCAGGCGGGCGGCGCGGGCCTTGTCGTCGATCGCCTCCGGGTCGACGGGGTCCGCCGACATGATCTGCTCCCACTTGGGCCACTCGGTGTTGCCGACCTCGATCGCCACCGGCGATCCCATGGTCCGGCCGTGGCGGACGCCGCCGAGGACCCGGACGGCGTCCGCCTCGAACTTCATCCGCGCCCCGCGGCCGTAGCCCAGGCGACGGCGCGCGAGTTGCGAGGCGATCTCGTCGCTCGTCACCTCGACCCCGGCGATCACGCCCTCGACGATCGTCACCAGGGCCTGGCCGTGCGATTCTCCGGCAGTGGTCCACTTCAGCACGTCGCCGATCATCCCACGTCGGGGTACGGCCCGGCACATCAGGCCCGGGTCGTCGCGGACCGCCGCGCCCGCGAGGCGACGACGGCCCGGTGCGGGGTGTCACCGGTGAGACGCCGGAACGCGTGGATGAAGCTCGAGGCCTCGGCATACCCCAGACGCAACGCGACGTCCTCCACCGACAGCAGACCGGTCGCCAGCATCCGCCTGGCCAGTTCCAGCCGGACGTCGTCGAGAAGCCGCTGGAACGACGTGCCCTCGTCCGACAGGTGCCTGCGCAGGGTCCGGGAACTGACCCCCAGCCCGGCGGCCACCGAAGACATGGAGGCCCCCTGCGTGAGACGACCGGCGATCTCAACGCGGACCCGGCTGCTCACCGGCCCCCGGGTCCGGCGGGTGGCGGCCAGGTCGCGGCACATGGCCTCGGCCACCGTCACCGCCGCCGGGCTCCCCTGCGGGAGCGGTTCGTCGAGACGCGCGGCGTCGAGGACCATCGTGACGCCGGTGCCGTGGTCGGACTCCGACGGCACGAGGCCGAGCCGGTCCCCGTATGCGGTCAGGGTCCCGGATGACCGCCCCCCACCGAAGGAGATGTCGGTGAACGGGACACCTCCGGGGACGAGCTCGCCGAGGACGGAGTGGATCGCGAACAGGTCGCGGTCCACGAGGAACTCGCGGACGTCGTCCGGGAGCGCGGTGTCCTCCAGACGCACCACGATCCTGTCCCCCGTCGACTCCACACCGATCGTGCTGAAGATGTAGCTCAAGTCGATGAAGCGGAGCGTCACGGCGATCACGTCGCGGAGCGTCGGGCTCGACAGCAGGGCGTATCCGAAGATCCCGAAGGTGGTCAACCGGTAGGTGGCGCCCACCTCGGCGGCGAGGGCGGGCCGGTCGCCCGCGGCGGCGCGGAGGTTGCGGATCGCGGTCAGTTCCTGGTCCGGCGTCACGAGTAGATCGGGGGTGGCGAGGTCGGCCGGGGAGAGCGCGATCCCCTGCAGGACCCGGCCGGCCTCCACGCCGAGCCGGTCCCCGGCCTCGACGAGCACGCCGATCCCGATGGCCGAGCGGGGGAAGTCCCAGTGTGGGACCGCGGGGTCGTCCCAGGTGGTCATGTCCGGAATTATGGATTATTCGTCCGTGAATGTCTGCGGCCACGCGGGGCCGGGGCACTACCGTCACGACATGACCTCTTCCTCCTCCCCCGGGACCCGGCGGCGACGACCGCGCGTGATCATCATCGGAGCCGGATTCGGTGGCCTCGGCGCCGCCTACGAGCTCACCCGTGACGGCCTGGCCGAGGTGACGATCCTGGAGAAGGCCGACGATGTCGGAGGGGTGTGGCGGGACAACACCTACCCCGGAGCGGCCTGCGACGTCCCGTCGAACCTCTACTCGTACTCCTTCCACCGCAGGACGGACTGGGGCCGTCGCTACGCCGAGCAACCCGACATCCTGTCCTACATCCGGGAGACCGCCGACAGGTACGGCCTGCGCGAACTCGTGCGCACCGGCATCGAGGTGACCTCCGCGGAGTTCGACGACGACAGCGCCACGTGGACAGTGCACACCGCCTCCGGCGAGTCGTTCGAGGCCGAGGTGCTCGTGCCCGCGGTGGGTCAGTTGTCCCGTCCGGCCTACCCGGACATCCCCGGGTCGGAGACGTTCGCCGGCCCGTCGTTCCACTCGGCCGAGTGGCGGCACGACGTCGATCTGACGGGTAAGCGGGTCGCGGTACTCGGCACCGGGGCCTCGGCCATCCAGTTCGTCCCCCGCATCCGCGAGGTGGCCGCGCACGTGACCGTCTACCAACGCTCAGCGCCGTGGGTGGTGCCCAAACCGGACCGCGCCTACACGGACGCCCACCGGGCGGCGTTCGCCCGTGTCCCCGGCCTCATGACCGCGATGCGCGGCACGATCTGGGAGACGACGGAAGTCGTCGGCCTGGCACTGACCTCCGCGCGGCCGCTCGCCAGGATCCTCGGCGGGCTCGCCCGCGCCAATCTGCGGCTCACCGTCCGCGACCCCCGGCTGCGCGAGGCCCTCACCCCGACGGAACCGATCGGGTGCAAGCGGATGCTGTTCAGCAACCAGTGGTACCCCGCTCTCGCGCAGCCGAACGTCGACGTGGTGACCGACACCGTCGCCGAGGTCGTCCCCGAGGGGATCGTCACCGCGGACGGACGGGTGCGTCCCGTCGATGTCGTGGTGTACGGCACGGGTTTCCGGGCCACCGACTTCCTGGCACCGATCACCGTGCGTGGACGCGGCGGTCGGGACCTGCACGAGCAGTGGCGAGAGGGTGCGCGCGCGTATCTCGGGATGGCCGTGCCGGGCTTCCCCAACATGTTCGTGATCTACGGACCCAACACCAATCTCGGGAGCAGCTCGATCATCCTCATGATCGAACAGCAGGCGAGGTACATCCGCCAGGTGGTCGAGGAACTGGCTCGGGCGGATCGGACGGTGGCCGTGGACGTCCGTCGCGAGGTGCACGAGGCCTACGACGACGAGATCATGCGCCGCCTCGGTGCGTCGGTGTGGAGCGGCTGCGACTCCTGGTACAAGGCGGACTCAGGCCGGATCACGACGAACTGGCCGGGGCTGGTGCACGAGTACCAGCGTCGCACCCGGACCGCGGACCCGGCCGACTTCGAGACGGTCGCCCCCCGTCGCGCCACGGAGCCCTCGGGCATCTGACCGATCATCCGGCCGTGCGGCTCCGGCACGGTGGGCGTCCCCGTGTCCCCGCGTCTCCGTGTCCGCGCGGTCAGCGACCGAGCGCCTGCGACAGCGCGGCGGCCATCTCCCCGCGCGGCGCCGGGTGCCCGGTGAACAGCTCCACCTGACCGAAGGCCTGGTGGAGCAACATCACGTCGCCACCGACCACGGGGATGCCCGCGGCCTGGGCTGCTGCGCCGGCCGCGGTGGGCCAGGGGTCGTAGAGGACGTCGAACACCCGTCGGGCGCCGGCGACCAGGTCCGTGAGCTCCCGCACGCCGGGTTCGGGGACGGTGTTGATCAGAACATCGGCCCGCGTGATCTCCCCGATCAGTTCCGGGTCGGTGAGGCCCATGGTGCGGACCCCGAGCCCGAGGGCCCGTCCGCAGTCGGCCGCCGGCCCGGCGTTGTCGCGCCTGGAGGCAAGCACCACCCGCGTGGCGCCGGCCTCGGCGAGCCCGGCGAGAACCGGTCTGGCGGTTCCCCCCACGCCCAAGACGACTGCCGTCGGATGGTCCGGGAGGTCCCCGAAGGCGGCGAGCGCCCCGGTCACACCGTCGACGTCCGTGCAGTCGGCGAACCAGCCGCCCGCCCGCCGGACGAGCGTGTTGGCGCTGCCGACGATGCGGGCGCGTTCACTCACCTCGTCGGCGTGGGCGAGCGCGGCGAACTTGCCGGGCATCGTGACCGAGTAACCGATGCGGTCGGCGGGCGACGAGTCGACCACAGACGGCAGTCGCTCGGCGTCGCAGTCGATGCGCTCGTAGGTCCAGTCGTCGAGGCCGAGCGCCCGGTACGCGGCACCGTGCAGGACCGGGGACAGCGAGTGGTCCACCGGGTGCCCCAGGACGGCAGCCGAGCGCGGTGCGCCCGTGGGATCAGCGACCACTGGCGAGGACCCCGTTGGCGATGGCCTCGCTCTGATAGCGCTCGTGCTCCGGGTATTCGTCCGCGAATCTGGTGGTGCCCTCCATGTCGACCGTGACGAAGTACTTCCACTGCCCGTCGGCGGGGTTCTCCATCGCGCGCAGTGCGTCGAGACCCGGTGAACCGATCGGCCCGTAGGGCAGTCCGTCCATCGCGTAGGTGTTCCACGGGGTGACCTCGGCCCGGTCGGCGTCGGTGGTGGCGATCTCCTGGTCGGCGAGAGCGTAGTTGACCGTGGAGTCGAACTGGAGACGCATGGGCTCGGCGAGGCGGTTGAGGATGACCCGTGCGACCTTGTCGAAGTCCTGGAGCTTGCCCTCCTTCTCCACCAGCGACGCGGCGGTGACCACCTCGTAGGGGGTGAGACCGATACGGTCGGCGGCCGGGACGAGTCCGGTCTCGTCGTAGGAGGCGGTCGAGGCGTCGATGAGCTGACGCAGGATCTCGACGGGCTCGGACTGCGGGTTGATGTTGTGGACCCCCGGGGCGATCAACCCCTCGAGGCGACGGACCGGGTCCGGGGCGCCCCGGACCTCGTCGATGGCCCAGTCGGGGACCGCGAGTTCGGCCGGGTCGGCCTGCACGGCCGCGTCGACGATCTCCTGGGGCTGCCGACACATCGGGGCGGCCTCGGGCTCGTCCAGATCGCGGAGGCACGTGGCGTCGGCGATCAGGGTGTAGATGCCCTTCTCCCTGCCACCACCGACCACGACCGTGTCGAGCAGCCGGCCGCCAGGTTTGACCTCGATGAACCCGACGCGGTTCTGGGGGTCCGCCAGTGCGTCCACGGCGGCGGCCGCGCTCATCTCCTGCCGCACCTGGTAGTAGCCGGGCTGGATGCCCTCGACGGGCGTCCCCGCCGCCGCTCCGGTGAAGGCGCGGGTACTGGCCACGGTGCCGATGTCGTAGAGGCGGTCCCCGACGACCCCCAGGGTGTCCCCCGGTTCCACGTGCAGCAGCGCGTTCCCGCTGCCCTGTCCGTCGAAGTCCGGGGCCGCCGCGACCTCGGTGTTCTGGTTGCGGTAGACCATCACGCCGAAGGCGAGGACCACCCCGATCACGGCCGCCAGGAGGATGAACCTCGTGGTGGCTCCTGTACGTGAGCGTCCTCGTGCCGCAGACATCGTGCTCCTCGGTCATGGTGTCAGGGGAGCTGTCCCGCGGACAGCATCGTGCTCGTCGGCCAGTTTATCCAGGCGGGCACGCCGGGGGGTCGCTCATCGGCGGGCGTGCCGCGAGTCGATCCAGGCCTGGAGCAGGACAACGGCGGCCGCCTGGTCGATCACGTCGCGCTGTTTCCGCGTGTTGCGGCCGGCGCCGTGCAGTGCCGAACTCGCGGTCACCGTCGTCAGCCTCTCGTCGACGAGGTCCACCGGCAGGTCGGGCGCCCCGGCCGTCAGGGCGGTGGCGAACGAGCGGGCCATCGCGGTGGACGCGGTCTCCCGGCCCTTGAGCGAGGTGGGCAGCCCGACCACCACACCCACGGCGTCGTACTCCTCGACGAGCTCGGCGAGACGCCGGAGCTCGCTCGCCCACCGGGGGTCGCCGTCGGTGACCTTGATGGTCTCGACGGGGGTGGCGAGGATCCCGTCGGGGTCACAGGAGGCCACACCGATACGGGCGGTGCCCACGTCCAGTCCGAGCCGGCGACCGCGGGCCCATCCGCCGCCGGACGTGGCGGGCCCGGCTGGCCCGGCTGGCCCGGCC
>NZ_JAALDN010000312.1 GCF_014144855.1 Dietzia maris
GCCGCCGACCACGAGACCGCCCACACCGGCCTGGTGCACGACCCGGACACCGAGGTGGTGGTGACGGTCGGCGCGACCGAGGCGATCGCCGCCGCGGTGGTGGGCCTGGTGGAGTACGACGACGAGGTGGTCGTGATCGAACCGTATTACGACTCCTACGCGGCCACGGTGGCGATGGCCGGCGCCACCCGTCGCGCCGCGAGGATGGTGCGCTCGGGCGGCGAATTCCGACTCGACGTGGACTCGTTGCGGGACGCGTTCTCCCCGCGGACGCGGGCCGTGCTGGTGAACTCGCCCCACAATCCCACCGGGGCCGTCCTGCCGCGCGAGGACCTCGAACAGATCGCCGCGCTGTGCCACGAGTTCGACGCGATCGCCATCTCCGACGAGGTGTACGCCCACCTCACCTACGACGGGGTGGAGCACGTGTCGATCGCGACGCTGCCCGGGATGGCCGAACGGACCCTGCGCATCTCGAGCGCCGGCAAGCTGCTCAACTGCACCGGGTGGAAGATCGGATGGCTCACCGGCCCCGCGGACCTGGTCGCGGGGGCACGCACCGCGCGGCAGTACATGAGCTTCACCGTCGCCTCGCCCCTGCAACTGGGCGTCGCGCACGCCCTGCGTCACGAGCAGAGATGGATCGCGACGCTGCGGCAGGACATGCAGGCTCGGCGGGACCAGTTGGTGGACACGCTCTCGGGTGCCGGGTTCCACCTCGTCGTCGCACAGGGCACGTACTTCCTCACCGCGGACCCGCGCCCACTCGGGGTGACCGACGCGGCGGCCTGGTGCCTGGAGTTGCCGGAGCGGATCGGCGTGGCGGCGGTGCCGTTCGCCCCGTTCACCGACGCCTTCTCGGCGGAGTGGTCCCACCTGGTGCGGTTCGCGTTCTGCAAACGGCCCGAGGTGCTCGACGAGGCGGGGCGACGGTTGCGAGCCCTGCAGGGGTAGTCGGTCCGGCACCGCCACCCACATTCCGGACTACAGTCCGTAATCGCGCCGACCGCGGGGCGCCGTGCTCTACGGTGGGCACGTGACGCGCCCCCCTGTGCGAACCACCTGTTCGACGTGTTCGGACTCGACGAGATCCTCGAGCGCGACGACGCCACCGAACTCGACGGCGACACGGTCCGCACCATGCTGCGGGAGGCCGCCGCGCTCGCCGAGGGACCGGTCGCCGCGTCGTTCACCACCGCCGACCGCAACCCGCCCACCGTCGACCCCGAGACCCACGAGGTCACTCTCCACCCCGACTACGTGGCCTCCGTCCGCCCCTGGCAGGACGCCGGCTGGGGCCTCGTCGGCGTGGACCCGGCCGTCGGCGGCGTGGCCGCACCGCGCCTGGTGACCTGGGCGATCACCGAGTATCTCGTGGGCGCCAACCCGTCGATCTTCATGTACCTGTCCGGGCCGCTGTTCGCCGGCATCATGCACTCGATCGGCAACGAACAGCAGAAGAAGTGGGCCACCAAGATCATCGAGCGCAACCACGGCTCGTCCATGATGCTCACCGAAGCCGAGGTCGGCTCCGACGTGGGCGCCGTGCGCACCAAGGCGATCCAGCAGCCCGACGGCACCTGGCACATCGAGGGCACCAAACGGTTCATCACCGGCGCCGACACGGGCGACCTGTTCGAGAACATCTGGCACCAGGTGCTCGCCCGGCCCGAGGGCGCCGGCCCCGGCACCAAGGGCCTGAGCTACTTCCTCGTCCCCAAGTACATGCCGGACCCGGAGACCGCCGCGCCGGGCGAGCGCAACGGCGTCTACGCCACCGGCATCGAGAAGAAGACGCGCCTGGCCGCCTTCGCGACCTGTGAGGTGGCGTTCGGCGCGCACGGCCGACCCGCGGTGGGGTTCCTCGCCGGTGACGACCACCTGGGCATCAAGCAGATGTTCAAGACCATCGAGGCCGCCCGGATGATGGTCGGCACCAAGGCCATCTCGACCCTCTCCACGGGCTATCTGAACGCTCTCGAGTTCGCGCGCGAGCGGGTCCAGGGCAACGACATGGCCGACGCCGGAAACCCGGACGCCAAGAAGGTCACCGTCATCCACCACCCCGACGTGCGGCGGTCGCTGCTCACGCAGAAGGCGTACGCCGAGGGGTTGCGCGCGGTGTACCTCTACGCCGCCGCCCACCAGGACATCGTGTCCGCGGAGGTCGTCTCCGGCGCCGGGCCCGAGCTCGCGCACACGGTCAACGACCTGCTCCTGCCGATCGTCAAGGGCGTGGGCTCCGAGCGGTCCTACCAGTGCCTCGCCGAGTCGCTCCAGTGCTTCGGCGGCTCCGGGTACCTCAAGGACTACCCCGTCGAGCAGTACATCCGCGACGCCAAGATCGACTCCCTCTACGAGGGCGCCACCGCGATTCAGGCGCAGGACTTCTTCTTCCGCAAGATCATCCGCGACGGCGGTACCGCACTGGGCCACGTCGCCGCGCAGATCCACCGCACCGTGGACGAGGCCGGTCCCGCCGAGACCGGCCCGGCCGAGCTCGAGACCGCGCGCGCCGGAGTGGCCGGTGCCCTGGCCGACGTCGAGTCGATGGTCGGCTCCCTCACCGAGCACCTCATGGGCGCCCAGGAGGATCCCGAGAAACTCTACCTCATCGGGCTCGGAGCGGTCCCGCTGCTCATGGCCGTCGGCGACCTCATGGTGGGCTGGATGCTCCTGCGCGAGGCGGGCGTGGCGCTGGACCGGCTGCCGGAGGCGACCGGCGACGACCACGACTTCTACACCGGCAAGGCGACGGTGGCGAACTTCTTCGCCCGCGCCCACCTGCCGCAGGTCGGCGCCGCGCGGGCCACCATCGAGGCGCTCGACGTGGACGTCATGCACATGCCCGAGGGCGCGTTCTAGGTCGGGGCCTTCCGGTTCGGCCCGCCGGGGCGGCAGCGCACCTCGTCGTCGTCGATCCCGGCCCGCCCTCGCCCCGCCCCGCCTCGCCCTCGTCGAGAAGAGCGTTTCGCCCGCGTCTGCCGAGTAGAAGTGGGCGAAACGCTCTTCTCGACGGGGATCTGGGACGGGAGGGAACTCAGCGGCCGGTGGTGAGGACGATCTTGCCCACCGCGCCGCGGCCGTCCATGAGCTCCAGGGCCTCCGTGGCCTGATCCAGGGGGAACTCGGCGCCCACCAGCGGGTCGAGCTTGCCGGCGGCCAGCAGCGGCTCGACCTCGGCCCACTGCTTCTGCAGGTAACCGGGATTGGACATCCAGTACTCGCCCCAGCCCACGCCCACGGCGCTCTTGTTGCCCAGCAGCAGCCGGTTGACCTTGACCGTGGGGATCTCGCCGCCGGTGAACCCGATGACGAGGATCCGCCCCTCCTGGCCGAGGGATCGGATGGAGTCGGTGAACCGGTCCCCGCCCACGGGGTCGACGACGATGTCGACACCCTTCCCACCGGTGAGCTCCTTTACGGCGTCCTTGAAGCCCTCGGGCGCGATCGCGTCGCTCGCCCCGGCCTTCAGCGCCAGGTCCCGCTTCTCCTCCGTGGAGGCCACGGCGATGACGCGGGCACCCATCGCGGTCGCGAACTGGGTGGCCGCGATCCCGATCCCGCCGCCCGCGCCGTGGACCAACACCGTCTCCCCCGCCTGCAGCCGGCCGCGGTGGGCCAACGCGAAGTGGACGGTGAGCACGTTCATCGGGATCGAGGCGCCCTGCGTGAACGACAAGCTGTCCGGGAGACGGAACACCTGACCGGGATCGGCCGAGACCACCTCGGCGAACCCGCCCAGACCCGGGAACGCGCACACGCGGTCCCCGGCGGCGAAGCCCGAGCCGTCGGGGGCGGACCGCACCACGCCCGCCACCTCCGAGCCGGGGACGAACGGCAGCGGCGGCGAGATCTGGTACTTGCCGCGCGTCTGCAGCACCTCGGGGAAGGTCACCCCGGCGGCGTGGACGTCGATCAGCACCGCACCCGCGTCGGGCTCGGGGACGTCGACCACCTCGAGGGCGGCGGGTCCGTCATGGCTGGAGATATGGATGGCACGCATGCGGTCCATAGTGTCAGCCCGTCACCGAGCGCGGGCGCCGTCCGCCTCACGCTGGTGCCGCTGCCGGCGGAGCAGGTGCAGGGCCAGCCCCACCGCCACGACCACCTGGCCGATCTGGAAGGCCAGCGCCATGACGATGAACTCGCGGCCGAACGTCGTCGGCGAGATCAGGAGGGCTGCGCAGATGCCCAGCAGGACGACCGTGATGAGCTGCCCGCCCGCCAGGAACCGCCGCGGGTTCGTGGTGAGCTGGCGACGGAACGCCATCAACAGCGAGTTGAGCGCCACCAGCAGGCACACCGGGACGCCGATCTGGGCCGGGAAGAGGAACAGCACCACGAACAGCGGGTGGGAACTGAGGGTGACGGTTCCTTCGAACAGGAACTGCGGAACACTCCACAGGGCTGTGAGCAGCGCGCAGATCACCGAGATCCACGAACCGCCCACGAGGATCCTCACGCGGAGAGAATAACGCCGCCGGTCACTCCCTCGTCAGCGCCTCACCGATCGGGATGTCGCCGTCCGAGAATTCGATGGTGCGACCGGCGGTGTCCGGTCGGCGCAGGACGGCGGCGATCACAGCGGCCACCGCGTCCCTGCTGGTCGACCGGTCCTCGCGCTTGTCGTCGCCCACCCCGATGGTCTCGCCGCCGGGCTCGTCGGTCAGCGCCCCCGGCCCGAGGATCGTCCACCCCAGGTCCGAGTCGCGCAGGTGCGCGTCCGCGGCGCCCTTGGCCTCCGCATACGGGAAGAACGAGTCGTCCTCCGGGACGCCGTGGTCGGGGCCCGCGCCGTCGTAGGAGACCATGACGTAGCGTCCCACCTCCTCGGCGGCGCTCGCGTCCATCGAGCGGATGGCGGCGTCACGGTCCACCGCGAAGGTGCGGTCGGGGTTCCCGCCGCCGGCGCCGGCGGTCCAGACGACCGCCCCGCTGCCGCGCACGATCTCGCGGAGCCCATCGACGTCGAGCGTCTCCACGTCCGCGACGACAGGGTTCGCACCCGCGGCGCGGACGTCGTCGGCGTGATCGGGATTGCGGATCACCGAATACACCTCGGCACCCGCCTCGGACAGGATCCTGGCGGCGCGGAGGCCGACCTTGCCGTGGCCGCCGATGATGGTCACTGGTTTGTCGATGCTCATCCTTCCGTTGTACGCCTCCGCGTTCGCCAGCGGGGACTCCCCGGTTCGATCACGAATCCACAACGACCGGGCGTCCGTCGGTCCGGCGATTGGCCCGGTGTCGGACCCGGAGTGCATCATGTGGACATAAGCCGGGACTCACCGGCGGCCCCGCGTTCGTTCTTTCGGAGTACCGCATGTCCCTGTCCAGGTCTCGAACCCACTCTGCTCGGGCGGTGCCGGGTCCCCTCGGCCTGCTCTCCGCTCTCCTCGCCCTGCTCCTGGTCACCGCCGGGTGCACGATCCCGATGCCCGTCGGTTCCGCCGGGGAGACGACGCCCACGACTCCGACCTCCGAGGCGCCCGCCCCGGCGACGCTGGAGGTGACCCCGGCCGACGGTGCCACGGAGGTCGCCGTGGTGGACGGTGTCCGGGCCACCGTGGAGAACGGGACCATCACGGACGCCGTGCTCACCAACGATGCCGGCAAGGAGATCGAGGGCGAACTCTCACGCGACGGTTCCCAGTGGAAGCCGGCCGTCACCCTCGGATACGGGCGCACCTACACCCTTGAGATCACGTACGAGGGCGCGGCCGGCGGGAGCCGGAGCGACACCCGCACGTTCACCATGGCCGATCCGCTGGCCGTCGTCACGCCCAGCCTCGTCACCACGGGCGGGGCCGCCCTCGAGTCCGACCGTGAGTACGGCGTCGGGATCATCGTCGCGGCCAGGTTCGACCAGCCGATCGCCGATCGCGACGAGGCCGAGAAGCACATGACGGTCACGACGACCCCCGAGGTCGAGGGCAACTGGTTCTGGCTCAACGACTCGACCGCGCACTGGCGGCCCCGCGACTATTACGAGCCCGGCACGCGCGTGCAGGTCGCGCTGGACGTCGAGGGACGCAGCCTCGGCGGCGGGCAGTGGGGCGGGGCGAGCGCGGAAGCCGACTTCACCATCGGCGAGCGTCGCGTGGCGATCGCCGACGACGCGACCAAGACCGTCACCGTCTACCACGACCAGAAACCCGTGAGGGTCATGCCGACCTCCATGGGCAAGGGCGGATGGGCCACCTACGGCGACGTGACGATGCACTTCTGGACCCAGCCGGGCAACTACACGGTGCTCGACAAGGCCAGTTCCGTGGTGATGGACTCCTCGACCTACGGCCTGCCGTTGTCCGCCGGGTACAAGGTGACCGTCGACCACGGTGTGCGCCTCACGAACGACGGGATCTACCTCCACGCGCTCGAGTCGTCGATGTGGGCACAGGGGAACACCAACACCTCGCACGGCTGCCTCAACCTGTCGCCCACCGACGCGAAGTGGTACTTCGACCAGGCCGTGACGGGCGATGTCGTGGAGGTCAAAGGCACGGGCGGACCCGAACTCGGGGTCTGGCAGAACGGTGACTGGTCGGTGCCGTGGGAGGTCTGGCAGTCCGGCTCCGCCGACTGACGTCCCCCCACGTCCCCGCACGCGGCCCACGTAGCCCACGCGACCTACGAAATCCGCTATCCGGATTCCTGATCTGCGCTCCCGAATGGAGTAGCCGATCCGGAATCCGGATAGCGGATCTTCTTATCTCGTGGTGTCTGGGGGCGGAGTCAGCGCACGCCCATCATGTTCTTCCTGATCCACGGCGACAACGCGGCCATGATCCCGGCCAGGACGATCGAGGCGACGCCCAGCACGAGGAAGTAGTTGCGCTCGGCGCCGGCGTCCGTCGGGTCGTAGTACCCCGCGAGCACACCGGACAACGCGCTGCCGATCGAGACGCTGAGGAAGAACAGCGCGACCATCTGCGTCTTGAACGCCTCCGGGGCGAGCTTGGTGGACAGGGACTGGCCAACCGGCGAGAGCAGCAGCTCGGCCATCGTGAACAGGAACAGGATCCCGACGATGCCCAGTAGCGGCGTCGCCACACTGCCCACGAAGAACAGGAACACCAGGTAGGCGATGCCCATGATGAGGTTCGCCAGGGCGAACTTCATCGGGCTCGAGGGCTGACGGTTCCCGAGCTTGACCCAGAGCGTCGCGAACACGGCGGCGAAGATGATGATGAACAGCGGGTTGATGGACTGCACCCAGCTCGCCGGCATCTCCCAGCCGCCCAGGTTGCGGTCCAGTCGCTGGTCGGAATAGATCGCGATCACCGTGAACTGCTGCTGGAACAGGGCCCAGAACGCCACCGAGGCCACGAACATCGGGATGAACGAGACCACCCGGCTGCGCTCGATCGGCTCCGTCTTCGCACTGGTGATGAGGAGGGCGAACAGCGCGATCGCGCCGACCACGGCGATCGCGGTGACGATGTCCGCCAGTGACTCCAGCGGCACGAGGCCGGTGGCGATGGCTGCGACGACGAGCGCCGCCACGACCGCGCCGATCCCCAGGTAGCGGACCCGCTGCGGCCGCGGGAGCGGGTCGGGGACGACAGCGCCGACGCCCTTGAGGGTGGCGCCGCGCATCGCGACGTACTGGATGAGCCCGATGGCCATACCCGCGGCCGCCGCCCCGAAGCCCCAGTGGAAGCCGTAGTTGTCCCACAGCACCCCGGTGAGCAGCGGGCCCGTCAGACCGCCGATGTTGACCGCCATGTAGTAGATCGAGAACGCGGCGTCCCGCCGGTCGTCGGTCCGGCGGTACATGTCGCCGACCACCGTGGAGGTGGTGGCCTTGAGCGTTCCCGCACCGACTCCGACCAGTACGAGGCCGATCCCGAGGCCGATCGCCCCGGGCACGAGCGCCAACGACAGGTGGCCGAGCATGATCATCACGGCCGCGCCGAACAGCGTCCTCTCGGCGCCGAGGAGGCGGTCCGAGACCCAGCCGCCCAGGATCGCGGAGGCGTACACCAGACCGCCGTACGCGCCGACGATCGAGGCGGCGATCTCCTGGGAGTAACCGAGTCCGCCGTCGCCGACCGCGTAGTAGATGTAGTACGCCAGCAGACCCTGCATGCCGTAGAAACTGAACCGCTCCCACAGTTCGATTCCCGACAGGTTCGCCAATCCGAGTGGGTGGCCGAAGAACCTGCGGTCCGAATCGGCGAGAGCCACCTCGGCATTCCGAGTTGTCATGTAACTCAGTGATACTCCTGCTCCCCGGGCCAGACAAAACCGATGCCGCGCGAGCTGCCCCGCAGGCGTGGGAGTCGACAATCGGTGCCCCAGACGGGAGAATCGGACCGATCAGCCCGGGCGATCTGCCCCGGGCGCAATCGAGAAGCGCAGGAGCACCTCCAGTGAGCCGAGCCGACACCCCGGCCCGATCTATCAGCCCCCTTCACCGAAGGGGGGACACCGGATGAGCATCGCGCTCTCACTCCTGGTCGGCGTCATCGTCGTCCTGGCCATCACCGCGCTCACGGGTTACTTCGTGGCGCAGGAATTCGCCTTCATGGCCGTTGATCGCTCGCGGATGGGGGCTGCCGCCGAAAAGGGCGACCCCGTCGCCGACCGCGTACTCGGGGTCACCAGGCGGACCTCCTTCATGCTGTCCGGCGCGCAGCTGGGCATCACCGTCACGACCCTCGTCGTCGGCTACGTGGCCGAGCCACTCATCGGGCGGGCACTGGGCGAACTACTCGGCCTCGCCTCCGTTCCACAGGCCATCGGCGTCGGCGTGGGCACGGTCCTGGCCCTGCTGTTCTCGACCGTCGTGCAGATGCTCTTCGGCGAGCTCGTGCCCAAGAACCTGGCGATCGCCAAACCCGAGCCCGTCGCCCGCTGGCTGGCCCGGTCGACCACCATCTACCTGGCGCTGTTCGGCTGGCTCATCGGGTTGTTCGACAAGGCGTCCGAGGCCCTGCTCAAGGCCGTCGGCATCGAGCCGGTACACGACAAGGAGCACTCCGCCACCGCCCGCGACCTCGAGCACATAGTCCACGAGTCCAGTGAGACCGGCGAACTCTCCCCCGAGCTCAGCCGCCTGTTGGACCGGATGCTCGACTTCCCCGGACAGCCGGCGGAGCACGCCATGATCCCGCGATCCCGTACCGACGTGGTCCGCGGGGAGGACGCCGTCCCGGACGTGCTGTCGAAGATGGCCACCGGCCACACCCGCTACCCCGTGGTCGGCGAGGACTCCGACGACGTCATCGGCATCGTCGACCTGCACGACCTGCTGGTGATCTGCGACGACGAGCGGGACACCTCCCTGACCCTGGTGTCGGAGGTCATGCGGGCCCCGATCGTCGTGCCCACCTCCCTGCCGTTGCCCGAGGTGGCGGCGCGCCTGAGTGAACAGAAGGCCGAGATGGCCGTGGTCGTCGACGAGTACGGCGGGTTCGCCGGAGTCGTGACGATGGAGGACATGGCGGAGGAGATCGTCGGGGAGATCGCCGACGAGCACGACCCGCAGGCCGCCGGGGACGCCCCGGTCAGTGAGGGGTTGGGCTGGGTCCTGGGCGGCGACACCCACCTGGACGAGGTCGAGCGCCTGCTCGACATCACCCTGCCCGAGGTCGACGCCGAGACGCTGGGCGGCCTCGTCGTCGAGACGATCGGTGACCTGCCGGACGTCGGCGACCGGGTGGACATCCCGCTGCCCGACACCGACATCCTCGAGGAGGTCTCCGCCGACCGCGTCCTGCGGGCCGAGGTCCGTCGTATCGAGCGTCGCGTCCCCGCCGAGCTGCACATCGTGGTCGAGGAGGCCACACGATGACCCCCACCACGACCCTCATGGCCGCCGAGGCCCAGACCGGACTCATGAGCAATCCCTGGGTGGTCCTGGCCGCGACCGCCCTGCTCATCGCGGCGTCCGCGTTCTTCGTGGCCGTCGAGTTCTCCCTCATCTCCGCGCGGCGCCACCGCCTCGAGGACGCCGCCGCCACCAGCAGGGCCGCCCGGGCGGCCCTGCGCAACGCCTCCGAACTCACCCTCCTGCTGGCGGGAGCGCAGCTGGGGATCACGCTGTGTGCACTGGCGCTGGGGTCGATCACCAAGCCCGCCGTGCACCACTGGCTCACCCCGGTCTTCTCCGGCTGGGGCCTGCCGTTGTGGACCGCCGACGTCATCGCGTTCATCCTCGCGCTGATCATCGTGACGTTCCTGCACCTCGTGGTGGGCGAGATGGCCCCCAAGTCGTGGTCGATCACGCATCCCGAGTACTCGGCCACCCTGCTGGCGATCCCGATGCGGGCGTTCCTGTGGCTCACCCGTCCGCTCCTGGTCGCCCTCAACGCCATGGCGAACAACATCCTGCACCGGCTGGGTGTCGAGTCGAGGGACGAGGTGTCCGCCGGTCAGGACGCCGATTCACTGCGCGAGCTCGTGCGGCACTCCGGTGAGGCGGGGACCCTGGACGACACCCATCAGCGCCAGCTGCTCAGCGCCCTCGAGCTGCAGGAGCTCACCGTGGGCGACCTGCTCGGGGAGCGCGGGGTCGACACGCCCGCCTCGCCGGAGGAGATGTCCTCCGTCGGCGCGGACGCCACCCCGGGCGAGATCCGCGATACCGCCCGCCGCACCGGCCACCTGCGGCTCCTGGTCCTCGAGGACGACACCGCCGTCGGCGTGGTGCATGCTCGGGACGCCATCGACGTGGAGGGGCCGGCCACCGCCCGCGAGCTCATGCGGTCGAGCCTGTCCCTCGAGCACGACCTGACCGTCGCCGAGGCGTTCCGCCGGATGCGCGACGCACGGGCGCACCTCGTCGTCGTCGAACAATCCGGCGGGCACCCGGGCACCCACGTCTCCGAGGTCCGCGGCGTCCTCACCCTCGACGACGTGGTCCGTCGCCTCCTGCCCGTCACCTCGGGGTAGATAGGCGGGGGGTAGATCGGCGCAGGTGGACCGGCGCGGGTCAGATCCGGCTGATGAGCCAGACCACGCCGAACAGCGCCAGCCCGGCGATCCCGAGCAGGACCAGCAGCATGAGCCCGACCGCGCCGATCGCCCTCAGCAGGTAGCCGCGCGCGTCGGTGTCGACGCGTCTGCCGTCGGCGATGGTGCGGTCGACCAGCCGCAGGTTCTTGGACGTGGCCTTGTGGGCGGCATCGGCGACGTCACCGACGAACGGGATCAGCCCGAGCACGGCGTCCACCAGGTAGTTCCAGCCCATCCGGAACAGGATCCGCACGGGCACCCGGTTGCGCACCGCCTCGGCGAACACGGCGGCCGCGAACACGGTGCCGACCGCGTCGCCGACCACCGGGACCAGCCCGATCACCGGATCCAGACCGACGCGATAGCGGGTGCCGGGGATGCGGACGAGGTCGTCGAGCACGCGCGCGAGACCGGTGGTGACCGGGGAGACACCGGTGCGGTCGACGGGTGCCGGGGCGGGGTCGGGACGGTCGGGGTTCACGGGCCCGAGCCTACGGTCCGCGCTCCCGGTGCGCCCGGGCCCGGGATCTGGTTTCGTGGAGAGATGATGCCCACGCCCGCCTCTCAGCCGAGTCTCCGCCCGCTGCGGCCCCACCGCGATCCCGGCGCGACCCGGCACCCGCATCGTCGCGCCGGAGGCCTCGTGGCGGCG
>NZ_JAALDN010000313.1 GCF_014144855.1 Dietzia maris
TGCGGTGCCGCGGGACGGGCGGCCGCGTCACGGGCGTGGGGGGTCGCCACGGCGGGTGCGCGACCCAGCGCCACTGCCCCTGACGCCGCGGTGTGGTCATGGCGACCATGCTGACACAGCCCGGGTGGCGTCGGACGGCGCTGTGCCGGAGCCTGGGTCCATGTCCGTCTACTGCGTGCGCGTCCACGACCTCGTCTCGGGAGAGGCCGACCCGGCGGGGGCCCACGTCGTCCTCGTGGACCGGCTGTGGCCGCGGGGCGTACGCAAGGACTCCCTCGGTCACGACGACTGGTGCCGGGACGTGGCTCCGTCCGCCGACCTGCGCCGGGGGTTCCACCGCGGTGAACTGGACTTCGAGCACTTCGCGGAGAGGTATCGGGAGGAGTTGTCACGCGATCCCGCCGCCGGGGAGGTGGGCCGCCTGGCGACGCTGGCGGCCCGCGACGACCTGGTGTTGGCCTATGCGGCGAAGGACACCGAGCACAACCACGCCCTCGTTCTGGCGGACGAGATCAGGCAGCACATGTAGCCGTCGTCACATCAGGGGTGACGGATCGCGACGGCGTGTGTATGGTCTTCCTCAGTAGTTGAAATCGTTCGTTGTATTTCTGTAGATCCACCGTCCTTGAGAGAGGGCAGTGCGGCACCGCAGGGAAACACACAGCACGCTCTCTGCTGCAGCACCTGGGATCCCGACAAGCGGGGTACCGACTCTCGAAAGGACGCCAATATGGCTACCGGCACCGTTAAGTGGTTCAACGCTGACAAGGGCTTCGGCTTCATCGCCCCCGACGACGGCTCGGCCGACGTCTTCGCCCACTTCTCCGCCATCCAGGGCTCGGGCTACCGCTCGCTCGAGGAGAACCAGCAGGTCTCCTTCGACGTCGCGCAGGGCGCCAAGGGCCTGCAGGCGGAGAACATCACCCCGATGTGATCTGACGTCAGAGCGATCTGACGTCCTTCGGAATTAACGAGAGGGCCCGGCAGGAGAGATCCTGCCGGGCCCTCTCGCATGTCCGATGCGCCTGACCCCTCGGCGCGACCCTCCGCTCCCGCGCCCGGTCAGGCGCGGGAGCCCCCGGTCAGATGGGGGTCAGATGGGGCAGGCGACGCCGCTGCGCACGTGGCAGTCGTAGCCCCCCGGGTTCTTGACCAGGTACTGCTGGTGGTAGTCCTCGGCGTAGTAGAAAGTGCCGGACCGGACCTCCCCCAGTTCGCCGATCTCGGTGGTCAGCGGGCCATAACCGGCGGCGTCGAGCTCCTTCTGGTAGCCCTCGGCGATGCGGCGGGCCGCCTCCAGCTGCTGCGGCGTGGTGGTGAAGATGGCCGAGCGGTACTGGGTTCCCCTGTCGTTGCCCTGGCGCATCCCCTGCGTGGGGTCGTGCCACTCGAAGAACGTGGCCAGCAGCTTCTCCACCGGCAGTACCTCGGGGTCGAAGACCACCAGCACGGCCTCGGTGTGGCCGCTCGCCCCGGTGCAGGTCTCCTCGTAGGTGGGGTTCGGCGTCCACCCGCCGGCATACCCGGCGGCGGTGGTCCAGACCCCGTCGAGCTGCCACAGGATCTTCTCCGCGCCCCAGAAACACCCCATGCCGAGCACGATCGTCTCGTGGCCCTCCGGGAACGGCGGGACCATCGGGTTTCCGGTGACGATGTTCGCCGGCGCCACCGGCACCGGGTCAGCGCGGCCCGGGAGCGCCGCCTCGGCGTCGACGACCGTGGTCGCGGTACGCATGGCGGAGTGTCTGATCGCGTCTTGTAGCCAGCCCATGCCGCCAGGGTAACCCTCCGGCCCATTCGTGATCCGGACGTGATGTGACCAATGCCATAGTCGGCGCTAGGGTGGTGACCAGTTCGACCGAGGGGGAGTTCGACGTGACCGCTACACAGCCCGCCGCGCAGCGCCTGCGCGCCATCCTCGACGGTGAGCCGCCGCAGCCCTTCGAGGGGTCCGGCTGCAGCGACCACGTCCGTCGCCGCAACCTCCACGTGAGTGTCGCCGTCGCCCTGGCGCTCCTGATCGTGCTCGTCGTCCTCCTGGTGATCTGACCAGGCACCGTCATCACGTCAGACAGTCGCGGGCGACGCGCACCAGCAGGGGGGCCCACGGCGCACACGCGTCCTCCGGCAGCGTCGCGATGTGGGCCACCTCCGCGGCCGCGACCCAGCGCAACTCCGCTATCTCGGCCCGGTGCTGCTGCCCGCCGTCCACCTCGGCGGCGAAGACCTCGGAGACCAGGGAGAAGCCGGGCTCGTTGGCGGTCGCGGTGTCGAACCGCCCCAGGGGGGTGAGCCGATCGGGGGCGATGATCACCCCCAGTTCCTCGTCGATCTCCCGGGCGGCGCACGCCCGGGGAGACTCCCCGGCCTCCCACTTCCCGCCGGGCAACATGAACCGGTCGGTGCCCGCCTTGCGGACGGTCGCCACCGCCCCGTCGGGTCGGGTGAGCACGACGGCCGACACGGAGATGATGCCGCCGGCCGGGGCCGTATCAGAGTGATCCACGACCCCGATCATGGCAGGCCATCGGCTCGGGCGGCAGCCGGCGGTCGCGCAGCACGACGCACCGGTGGACGGATCACTATGGTGGAGGTGGACGTCGTGACGGGCGCCACGGGGACTCCCGTGCGCAGCCCGCCACCCAACTGAAAGGACACTCCACTATGGCCGAGTACGTTCTTCCCGATCTCGACTACGACTACGGCGCTCTCGAGCCGCACATCTCCGGCGAGATCATGGAGCTGCACCACTCCAAGCACCACGCGACCTACGTCAAGGGCGCGAACGACGCCATCGAGCAGCTCGCCGAGGCCCGCGAGGACGGCAGCATCGCCGCCAAGGCCCCGCTGCTGAGCAAGAACCTGGCCTTCCACCTCGGTGGCCACACCAACCACTCCGTGTTCTGGAAGAACATGTCGCCGAACGGTGGCGACAAGCCCGAGGGCGAGCTGGCCGCCGCGATCGACGCCGAGTTCGGGTCGTTCGACAAGTTCCAGGCCCACTTCAACGCCGCCGCCACGACCCTGCAGGGGTCGGGCTGGTCCGTCCTGGGCTGGGACCACATCGGGCAGCGCCTGATCATCCAGCAGCTCACCGACCAGCAGGGCAACATCTCGATCAACATCACCCCGCTGCTCATGCTGGACATGTGGGAGCACGCCTTCTACCTGCAGTACAAGAACGTCAAGCCGGACTACGTCAAGGCCTGGTGGAACGTCATCAACTGGGCGGACGTGGCCGAGCGCTACGCCGCCGCCAAGGGCTGAACACCGGCATAGCGCCTCACGGCTCAGCAGAGCACGCAGCGGCCCGGGTGGGGACCTCCCCACCCGGGCCGCTGCTCGTTTGTCGCCCGGCTCGTCCGTCCGGCACGCAGAGGACACCCCGGACGAGCGTCCACTTGGGTAGCGTCACTTCCCGATGCGGGGATGCGAGTCACCGCGATACGCGCACCCGGGGAGAGTCGATGTCCGCCAACCGAATGGCCGTCAACCGCCGCACCGTCCTGGGCGGGGCCGCCGCACTCGGCGGGGTCGCCGCGCTGCAGTCACTCCTGCCAGCCGTGGCACAGGGCCAGTCCACGGCCATCTACGTCGGCCGCGGCATCGGGGACATGACCGGAGAGCCGCTGGGCGCGGGCATGAACGGGTACGCGGACACCGAGCAGCAGTCCGTCGGGCTGCATCTGCGGCAGCGGGCCCGCGCCTTCGTCTTTGCCGACTCGCCGTCGTCACCCCGGTTCCTCCACGTCACCGCCGAGATCGGTCTCGTCTTCCAGTCGATCCAGCAGGAGGTGCTGCGCCGGTTGGCCGCCGAGTTCGGCGACACCTACCACGAGGGCAACGTGGTCATCACCGCCACGCACACCCACGTGGCACCCGGCGGGACATCCGGCCATCCGATGGTCGACCTGTCGATGCTGGGCTTCCGGCCGGTGACGTTCGAGGCCAACGTGGCGGGGATCGTCGACGCCGCACGGATGGCGCACCAGGACCTCGCGCCGTCGAGCGTCGGGGTCACCACCGGCGCGCTGCACGACGCCGGCGTCCAGCGTTCCCGCGGGTCGTTCGACCGCGACACCCCCGAGGAGCGGGCGCAGTTCCCGGCGGGGATCGACCCGCGGTCGCAGTCGTTGCAGATCACCCGCGACGGCCGGCTCGTGGGCGTGCTCAACTGGTTCGGCGTCCACGCCACCTCGATGACCTCCCACAACACGATCGCGTCCTCCGACAACAAGGGCTTCGCCGCATGGCACTGGGAGCGGGAGGTGGCCGGGCAGGACTACCTCGACGGCCGCACGCCGGAGCTGGTCACCGCGTTCGCGCAGACCAACCCGGGCGACGTGAGCCCCAACCTCGACCTGGCCCCTGGCCGGGGACCGACGCCCGACGAGTGGCTCAACACCCGGATCATCGGCGAGCGACAGTTCGCGGCCGCGCGCGACCAGGTGGACAAGGGGGTCCGGCCGCTCGGCAACGGGATCGACGTCCGGCACCGCTGGGTGGACATGTCGGCCGTCGAGGTGCGGCCCGAGTTCACCGGCGACGGGCGCCCCCACCGGACGACGGTGGCGGCCCTCGGCGCGTCGTTCGCGTCGGGCAGCCAGGAGGACGGCGGCGGTGGGGACGAGCTACCGTTCGCCGAGGGCGACCGCGGCGGCAACCCCGTCATCGCGGCGATCACCGACGTGGTGATCCCCGCCTGGCTCCGCGAGGCGCACGGCGCCAAGGACGTCCTGCTCCCGGTGGGCCTCGTACCGCAGGCCGTCCAGCGCGTGTACCCGTTCCACCTCGTACGCCTGGGCGGGCACTATCTGTTCACCCTCGGCTTCGAACCCACCGTGGTGGCTGGTCTACGGCTGCGGCGCACGCTCGCGGCCGAACTCGGCGTGGCCGAGGACCACGTCACCGTCCAGGGGTATTCAAACGCCTACGGGCACTACGTGACGACGCCCGAGGAGTACTCGGCCCAGAACTACGAGGGCGGCGCGACGATCTTCGGGCCGTGGACGCTCCCCGCGATCCAGCAGACGGCCGCGGAGCTCGCCCGCTCGATGCGCGCGGGCACCCCGCTCGACCCGGGCACCTCGGAACGGGACCTCACCGGACAGATCCCCGTATCCCCGCTGGGCAACCCGCTCGTCGACACCCCGGCACCGCTGCGGAACTTCGGCGACGTCCTGGACCCGCCGCTCACGGAGTACCGCATCGGACAGCGGGTCGTGGTGCGGTTCTGTGGCACCCACCCCAACTCCGACCTGCGCCGGGGAGACACCTACCTCGCTATCGAGCGCCGGGAGGGCGACCGGTGGGTACGGGTCCACGACGACGGCGACTGGTCCACGATGATCGTGTTCGAGGGCCTGCTCACCGTGACGAACGCGCTCATCACCTGGGACATCCCGCCCGGCACCCCGGCCGGCGCCTACCGCGTGGTGTACACGGCGTCGGGCCGCGGGATCGAGGGGCGTCTGTTCCCCGTTAGGGGGGAGAGCCCGGCCTTCGACGTGCGCTGACGACCGGTCTGGGACACTGGAGGCGTTAATGCTTGCACTTCCTAGTGCTTGCGTCGTCAACAGAAAGGACATCGCCCGTGGACATCAAGGGTGCTTCCGTCATCGTCACCGGTGCCGCCTCCGGCCTGGGAAACGCCACCGCGCGTTCGTTCGCCGAGAAGGGCGCGGTCGTGTTCGGCCTCGACCTCCAGCAGTCCATCGACAAGGCCGTCGAGCAGGGCATCGATGAGGGCATCACCCTCCTCGCCGCTGACGTCACCAGCGAGGACGACGTCAAGGCCGCGATCGCCAAGGCCACCGAGGCCGCGCCACTGCGCGTCGTCGTCAACTGCGCCGGCATCGCCCCGGCCGCCCGCATCGTCTCCAAGAAGGGCGTCCACGCCCTCGACCTGTTCGAGACCGCCATCTCGGTGAACCTCGTGGGCACGTTCAACGTGCTGCGGCTCGCCGCCGAGGCCATGTCCACCCAGGACACGGTCGACGAGGACGGCCAGCGCGGCGTCATCATCAACACCGCGTCCGTCGCCGCCTACGAGGGCCAGGTCGGCCAGATCGCCTACGCCGCCTCGAAGGGTGGCGTGTACTCGATGGGCATCTGCGCTGCACGCGACCTCGCGCAGTTCGGTATCCGCGTCAACACCATCGCCCCGGGCACCATCGAGACCCCGATGCTCAAGGGCCTGACCGAGGAGTTCCAGAAGTCCCTCGAGGCCGCGATCCCGTTCCCGTCGCGCCTCGGCCGCCCGTCGGACTACGCGCAGCTGGCGAACGCGATCGTCGAGCAGGACTACCTCAACGGCGAGAGCTTCCGCATGGACGGCGCCCTGCGCATGGCGCCGCGCTAACTGCCCGCCCGGGACCGGACAAAGCGTCCGGTCCCGTGCGCCGGTACGACGACTGAGGCCCGCCCCCTGCGAAGGGGGCGGGCCTCGGTGCTGTGCCTGGGTCAGGCGGTGCGCACAGGGTCAGCCGCGACCGTTGTCGATCGCGGGGCCGGGGGCCGGCGCGGGGGCGGGCGCCGGAGC
>NZ_JAALDN010000314.1 GCF_014144855.1 Dietzia maris
CCGGGCTGCTGCCGCCACCAGGGTCGGTGTCGGCGAGGAACCCGGTCATCGACGCCGCGCCGGTGGCCTCGACCGCCCCGGTCTCCGCCATGCTTCCCGAATGGACGTGCGGGCCCGTGGCCTCGAGCTGCCCGGTCGCCCCCATGGCCCCGGTGGCTTCCATGGCGCCCGTGGCCTCCATCGCGCCCGTCGCTTCCATGGCGCCCGTGGCCTCCAACGCGCCCGTCGCCTCGGTCAGTCCGGTCGCCGTGGCGGCCTCCGTCACCGCCACCGCCTCGGTCCGCATCGTGGCCTGCGTACCGACGCTGGGTTCGCCCTCCTCGAGCGGGTCGTCCCACTTCCGGTAACTCATCGCTGCTCCTCCGGCACGTACCTGGGCACCGGCATCCCGGGGTTGGGCCCCAGCCCGGACAACCACGTCGAATACATGCGGTTCCACGTGCCGTCCGCCCTGATCCGTTCGAGCGTGGAGTTGACCTGACGGACCAGCCCGTCGGTGTTGTCGCCCGGCGTGGACTTGGCGATGCCCACCCCGTACGGTTCCGCGTCGAGCTGCGGCCCCACGATCTCCAGGTACGGGTCCTGCGCGGTGATGCCCACGAGGATCGCGTCGTCGGTGGTGATCGCGTCCACCTGGTTCTGCTGGATGGCGACCAGGCAGTCCGCCCACGTGTTCACCGACAGCACCGTGATCCGATCCAACTCCTCCCACAACCGCGACGCCGACGTCGTCCCGGCGGCCACGCACACGCGCTTGCCCTCGAGGTGTTCGATCTCCGTGATCCCCGACCCGCGCACCGCCAGCACCCGCTGGTAGGCCTGGTAGTACGGCACCGAGAACGTCACCCGCTCGCGCCGTGCGCACGTGATGGACATCGACCGGATCACCACGTCCACCTGGTCGTTCTCCAGCGCCTCGAGCCGGTTCGACGACGTCAGCGACCGGAACTCCACCTGCCGCGGATCGCCGAAGATGTCCGCGGCGATCTCGCGCGCCAGGTCCACGTCGAAGCCGGTGAGTTGGCCGCTGGCCGGGTCGCGGAAGGAGAACAGGTTGGAGCCCTGGTCCAGTCCCACGATCAGTCGACCCCGCTCGAGGATCCGCGGCACCCGCTCCGCGGGGGTGGCGTCGTTCGGCCGCAGACTGGGCAGAGGATCGCAGCTCTCGTCGTTCTCGTCGGGCAGGCTGGCGGGGACGTCCGTGCTGATCACCGCGCCGGCGGGAAGCGGCATCACCGCGTCGATCTCCGGGATCCCCGCCCCGGCGATCCCGGCCGACTCCGCGGTCGCGTCCCGTTCCGGCCCGCCGGCGCCGGGGCCGCCCTCGTCGTCGTCGACCCCACACGCCGCCCCGA
>NZ_JAALDN010000315.1 GCF_014144855.1 Dietzia maris
GCAGGACCAGCGCCAGGACCACGGCCATCCCGAGCGAGCCGATCCCCTGGACCCGCCCTGTCCGCTCGGCGGTGACGATCCCCGCCGCGGCCGCCTCCTCGGACGCCGTGCGGTACTGCTCTGCGGCCCAGCGCTCCCCGCCGCCGGCCTTAAGCACGCGCAGTCCCGCCATGATGTCGGTCGCGCGGCTGCTCGCCCGCCCGATCGCGGCCTGCTGGGCGGTGCTGTGCCGGGAGATGGCGCGGCTGGGCAGGGCCACCAACACCAGGCTGAGCGGGACGCCGATGAGCACGATGAGCCCGACCAGCCAGTCGGTCCACAACAGGTAGACCGAGATCCCCACGATGCTGATCACCGCGGACCCGCCGAGCGCGATCTGCCGGAAGACCAACGCGGCCACGTCGGCGTCGGCCGAGCACACCGAGAGCACGTCACCGGAGCTCGCACCGTCCATCGCGCGCCGCCGGGTCAGCGGCACCCGCGTCACCTCGACCCGCAGATCGTGCGCCTCCTCCTGCAGGGCCCGATTGCTCATCCGCGCGCCGAACCGGTAGCCGAGGCTGAGCACGGTGAACAGCGCGATGAGCCCGACGACCGACCACAGCAGGGCCCACCGGTCGAGCGGGATGATCGCGACGTCGACGATCACGCCGATCGCGATGGGCACCAGCGCCTCACACAACTGCCACAGGGTCATGAGCACCAGGCCCGGGACCACCAGGTGCCGGCGGCGCCGGACCGCGCGGAGCAGGAGTCCGTTGGCGGTGCTCGGCGCATCCGCCGTGGTCGGGGCGCCCGCGGACTGCCGGCGCGTCGACGTCGGTGCTGACATGGGTGTGGGACTCCCGCCGTTGGTGATCTCGCCTGCAAACTCGGCCGACTCAGCAGCGTAGTTCGCGGCGCCCACGCAGCGGCGCCCACACCTCACCTGTCGGATTGCGCCTCACCTGCGGGGCCCCGTAGGTAAGTCGCATCCCGATGGGTGAGGCAGTCCCCAGCGTGGCGTCCCCCTACTGCGCCCGCTTACGGCGCGGTCGTCCCCACCGAGTAGGCGGCCGCCGCGTCGCGCACGTCCATGACGTATTCGCGCGACGCGTTGTAGGACAGCACGGCCCGCTGCCAGTTCTCGGCCTGCGAGAGGTCTCCCCCGTTCGTGCACAGCAGGCGCGCGGCGGACACGGCGGCGTCGTCGATCTGGTTCGGATCGGCGCGCCCGTCGCCGTCGGCGTCGACGCCGTACTTGCGCCACGATTCCGGGATGAACTGCATGGGCCCGACGGCCCGGTCGTTCTCGGTGTCACCGTCCAGCTCGCCGCCGTCGGTGTCGGGGATGTCGGCGAAGCCGGGCGAGCCGTCGAGTTTGATGCCGATGATCGGCGGGAGCGCGTAGCCGTCGTCACTCAATGACGCCCCGCGGTACCGGCCGTGCCGCGTCTCCACGTGCCCGATCCCGGCGAGCGTCGTCCAGGCGAGGTTGCACTCGGGTCGGGTCTGCCGCATGGTCTCGGCGGCGTTGCCGTAGGCGGCGAGCGCGGCGACGGGGATGTTCATCGGCTCGTTGAGTCCCGCCGCCCACTCGCGCAGCTGGTCGGAGGTGCGACCGGGCGCGTTGATGTCGACGCTCGGCACCGGGGCGCCGGCGGCAGGCGGAATGCCCGGGGGGATGGGGGTCGGCGCCTCGCGGGTGGGCCCATAGGAGCACGACGACGACAACACGGCAACGGCGACCAGGCCCGCGAGACTCGCGGTGGCGCGGGGGGTCAGGGTGGGCATCGCGCTCAAGTCTGCCCGAGCGGGGCCCGGCAGCGCGTCGGGGTATCCCCCGATTCCCGGCGGGCCGGCGCCT
>NZ_JAALDN010000316.1 GCF_014144855.1 Dietzia maris
ATCCTCGGCCGACGCCGCTCCCCGGGCCGGCGCCGCACCCGCATCAGGTGCCGCCTCCGGCTCCCGGTCCGGCTCCGCCTCCACGTCGGCCTCCGGCTCCCGGCCCGGCTCCGCCTCCACGCTCACACCAACGCCCGGCTCGGGTGGCGAGTCGTCATCCACCCTCCAACCCCGCAGGCCGGTCCGTCGCCGCGCCGCCCGCTTCTGGAACGACGTGCTCACCACGCCGGGCCGCATGTCGGTCTTCGCGTTGCTCGCGATCATCACGGTGCTCACGGGTGGGATCGTGGCGTCCTCGACGATCACCCAGCGGCAGAGTTATCACGAGACGCTGCTGGCGGAGGTCGAGCCCGTCGCCAACGCCTCGCAGACGTTGTACAGCTCCCTGACGATCGCGGACTCCGCGGCGAACACCGCGTTCATCACCGGCGGTATCGAACCTGCGGAACTGCGCGAACGCTACCTCCAGGCGATCGCGACCTCGTCGTCGTCGATCATCGCCGCCTCCCAGGGCCTCGACCGCACCGACACCGAGTCCATCGAACAGCTCGCCCTCATCAACGCCCAGCTGGCCACCTACACCGGCCTGGTGGAGACGGCGCGCACCAACAACCGCGTGGCCAATCCGGTCGGCTCGGCGTATCTGGCGTCGGCGTCGACGCTGATGCAGGACACGATCCTGCCCGCCGCCGCGGACCTGTACGACCGGCAGTCCACGTCGGTGGGACAGTCGGACAGGGAGTGGTCGTCGCCGCCATGGGGGTCGTTCTTCCTGCTGGGGCTGGCGATCGCGGTGCTGTTGCTGTTGCAACAGTGGCTGTGGCGGCTCACCGGGCGGCGGTTCAACCCGGCGCTCGCCCTGGGCTCGCTGCTCATGGTGGCGACGTTCCTGCTCACGATGATCGCCGGGTTCCTCGCGGCCAACGACAACGCCAAGGGCCTGTCCGAGGGCGCGGCCCCGATGAACGAGCTCACCCGCCAGCGCATCAACGCCCAGAAGGTGCGCGCGCAGGAGACGCTCAACCTGGTGCGGCGCACCGATCCGGAAGGGTCGGCGGCCGAGCGGGCGACCACCCTGGGCAACGTGCGTGACACCCTGACCGTCTACCTCGACGACGAGGACGACGCGGACTCCTCCGGCCGCATCAACCTCGACTCGCAGGGTGCGGTGACGGACGCGATCGAGGCGCTCGACGCCTGGATGGCCGCCCAGAACCGCGCCGACTCCCTGTACCAACAGGGCGACTACCAGGGCGCGATCACCATCTCCTCCGGCCAGAGCGAGGGCGACTCGGGGGCCGCGTTCGAGGAGTTCGACGAGTCCATGCAGGACGCCATCGAGGAGGCCCGCGACACCCTGCGCACGCGCATCGACAACGCCCGCCGCACCTCCTCCAACGGGCCGGACCTCATCATCGCGCTGTCCACCCTGGCCGCGTTCGCGGTGGTCGTGGGGATCGCGCCGAGGATCAGGGAGTACCTGTGACGGCGGGGGTGCGGACCGGGTCGGGCGCGCGGGGACACGGCGCGCGGCGCCGGGCGAGGCGGGTCGCG
>NZ_JAALDN010000317.1 GCF_014144855.1 Dietzia maris
GCCGGTCCCTGCCGTGCCGGGCCCCTCGCCCGTGCCGGAGCCGGCCTCCCGGCGGGCGTGGATTCCCCGGCCGTCGTCGGTGACGCGCACGCCGCCGGCGGTGAATTCGACGGTGACGCGGCGGGCCTCGGAGTGCCGGGCGATGTTGGTGCCCGCCTCCCGCAGGGTCCACGCGACGAGCACCGCGTACTGCGCGGGAACGAGATCCGGGGTGCCGTCCACGCGCACGTCCATCCCGGCGGCGCGGAGGGATCCGGTGAGGTCGGCGAGCTCACGCGCGGGATCGGCGACGCGCATCCCGGACACGGTCTGCCGCATCTCCGCCAGCGCGGTGCGGGTGAGCGTCTCGATGTTCTCCAGTTCGGCGCGGGTGATATCCGGGTCGGAGTCGAGTCGGGCCCGGGCGAGCTGGGCGCGGATGGTCAGGGCGGTGAGGGTGTGGCCGAGCACGTCGTGGAGGTCCCGGGCCATCCGCTCGCGCTCCTCCACCACCCCGAGCGCGCGCCGGTAGTGGCCCTCGCGGTCGCTGATGCCCACGGAGATGCGGGTGCCGATCATCGACAGGACCACCGGGATCACCAGGAAGCACGGGATGAGCATGGCGACGTTGCTCTCGAGCAGCGCCGCGCCACACCCGAGGACGATCAGCGCCACCGCGGCGGGCACGCTGCGCCGCAGCGGCCAGGCGGCGGCGGTGAAGCAGGCGATGAACGGCAGGAAATTGGTCGGGCCGTTGATCCCCGCGGCCGGCAGGGTTCCGAACGCGCACACCACGAGTCCGGCCAGGTAGCCGAGGCCGAGCGGCGCAGGGGTCCCGGCCGGGTGGTCGAGCCAGTTCTCGTCCGCCGCGAGCGGCGCCTCACCGCGAGACGCGAGCGGCGACTCACCGCGGGCCGCGAGCGGCGACGGGTCCCGGGTGGGGCGCGCCGCCCTGCGCAGGTGTAGCGGGTAGTCGCGGGTGACGGCGGGCGAGGCGAAGCCGGCGAGGTAGACGCCGGAGAACACGGCGATGGAGGCCAGGCCCAGCACCGTGGTTGCGGTCGGCGCCCCAGAGTAGACGACGGCGAGGACCGGGTAGATCAGAAAGACCTGCCAGATCAGGGAGAACAGGACATTCGGGCTGGTGAGCGCGTCCCGGACACGGCGCCAGACCGCATTACTGTTCGTCCTCATCCGAGTCGACCTCCCGTGCCGACTCTAGTCCCGGCCGCGACGGCGTCGGACCAGGAAGGTCGCCGTTGTCCCCAGTATGAGGGCCCAGGCGGCCACGTTGAGCAGGGGAAGCCACAACGGGTCGGTGACGGCCTCGGTCACGACGCCGCCGGTGAGCGGGTAGCGGGCCAGCGCGTTGATCCCGTACAGAGGCGTGAAGCGTGCCAGTTCCAGCGCGGTCCCGGACAGCGGGATGAACAGGTTGCCGGCCAGGGCGAACAGGACCAGGCTCCCGCCGGCCACGCCCAGCGCGGATTCGGAGCGAAACGCCATCCCGGCGGTGAGCCCGTACCCGGCGAACACCGCCGACCCGATCCACGCCGCGGCCAGGGACAGCGCCCACGCGACCGGTGTGGCCTTGGCCCCCGTGAGCGCGCCGACCAGTCCCACGGAGAGGACGGGCACGGCCGCAATCGTCATGGCCACGGCGGACTTGGTGATCACGAACCCGGCGCTGCTCCACGGGGTCAGCCCGAGCTGGCGTCCCCAGCCCTGGAAGCGTTCGAGGGCGGCCCCGCCGCTGATCGAGGTGGTGGCGGTGACGGCGCCGTAGACGGCCATGGAGATCATGACGATCGAACCGACGTTGCCGTGGGCGACGGGCTCGTCCCGGTAGGACTGGGCGCTGCCGAACACCAGGTACATGATGAGCGGCAGCCCGGCGATGAAGAAGATGTTGGTGACGTCGCGCAGGCTGCGGCGCAGGTCGATGGCCCAGTAGGTGACGTTCATCGGACTGCCTCCTGGTGGGAATCGGCGGTGTTGGGGTCGGCAGTGTCGGGGTCGGCGGTGTCGGGATCGGCGGTGAGGGCGACGAAGGCGTCGTCCAGCGAGCGCGGGCTGATGGTGAGGTCGCGGGCGGCGGTCTCGCGCAGCAGTGCGCCCGCGGTGGCGTCGCTGTCGGTGCTGGTGAGGATGACCCGGGTGGGTGTGCGCTCCACCGCGGTGACCCCGGGTAGCTCGTGGGGTGCGGGTTCGTCGGGCCCGGGGGTCCAGACCGCGGTGACGCGGGTGCCCGTGGCCATCGCACGGATCGTCTCGACCGGTCCGTCGGCCACGATCCGGCCGCGGGCCATGAGCAGGATGCGGTCGGCGAACGCCTCGGCCTCCTCCAGATGATGGGTGGCGAACAGGACGGTCGACCCGGCCGTGGCCTCGGCGTGCATGGTGGACCAGAACTCGCGGCGCGTGCCCACGTCCATCGCGGCGGTCGGCTCGTCGAGGATGAGCAGGTCGGGGTCCGGCAGCAGCGCCAGGGCGAAGCGGAGTCGTTGCTGCTCGCCGCCCGAGCAGCGGGAGACCTTGCGGCGGGCGATCGTGGCGATCCCCGCCCGGTCGAGTACCTCGCCCACGGAGACCGGGTCCCGGTACAGGGCCGCGATGGCCCGGACGGTCTCCTCGACCGTGAGGTCGGAGAGCAGTCCGCCGGTCTGGAGGACGGCGGCGACCCGCCCGTCGGCGACGGCCTGCCTGGGGGCGGCGCCGAACGCGCGGGCCCGGCCGCCGGTCGGTTCGGTGAGGCCGAGTGCGATGTCGAGGGCGGTGGTCTTTCCGGCACCGTTGGGGCCGAGCAGCGCCACTACCTCGCCGGCCTCGATGCGCAGGTCGATGCCGCGGAGGGCGTGGACAGTCTCGGCGCGCGGCGGCGTGAACGTCTGCGTCAGGTCATGGAATTCGAGGGCGGGCGCGGGCGCGTCGGTGTCGATCACCGCGCCGACGCGGTCTGCTTCCCGGGGGCGGGTAGAGCGGTGGGTAACCATGCCTCCACCCTCGCTTACCTGCGATGACGTTCGGAAGGATCGCCTGTCACGACCTCACCGGTGACAACTGTCACGGGTCCGCCGCATGGGGCCCCTCACGAGCGGTCGGGACGAGGCGGGGCCGGTTCAGCGGAAGAGCGCGCCCGGGCCCCGACGCCGCGGGGGCCGCGCACGGTGGATCCGGGTGCGGATCTCGAGCGTCATGGCGTCGATGCGGGCGGCCTCCTCGAGCAGGTCCGCCACCGAGTCCGGCTGCTGCGCGGGTCCCGCCATTGTGGTCTCGTTGGCCTGCTCGAGGACGGCGCGGAACCGCGGGTCGGGGTCGACCTTGCTCTGTATCTCCGGGTAGACCACCTCGAGGGCGGTGCCGATCCCCTGCGTCTCCCGCAGGTCGTACCACGCGTCGACGGTCGCGCCGAGCGCCTCGAACGCCAGTGCATACGACCGGCGGGCGGAGCCGAGCGCCTGCTGGGCGGTCAGTTGCAGCGGGTCGGTGCCGCGCAGGAGCCGCCGGCGGCGTGCGAGATCCTCGAGCCCGGAGCGGATGAGCCATCCGGTGGAGCCGATCCACACGACCGCTCCGGCGATGAGCGCCACCACCACGATGGCGAAGATCAGCGGCACGACGTCACCTCCTTTCCGGTCCGAACGCCGGCCCACCCGGGCCGCAGACCCGGCATCCTGCTTCTCATCCCACCGCCGCCAGGACGAGCGAGATCGGCAACGACAACAGCACCACAGCCGAGACTGCACCGCCGATCACCTTGCCGATACCGGACCACCACAGGGTGGAGCACTCCGCGGCGAGGGCGTTGGCGGACAGCGGCGCCGCCTGCTGCCCGAGCGCGGTGGCGTCGGCGACGGCCACCGCCGGCCAGGTCCCGGGCACAC
>NZ_JAALDN010000318.1 GCF_014144855.1 Dietzia maris
GGGGGGCTCGCGGTGAGCGTGTGGATGCCGGCCGCGTGAAGGAGGCCGGTGACCTCGCCGAGCCTAGGGGCCGGCACGTGGCAGCGGACCTCGAACCGACCGTCGGCGGCCTTCTCGATCCGCAGGCCGTCGACCCCCGTCACGCGCCCGAGTGAACCCGGATCGGCGTCGGTGACGGCGTGGACCTCGGTCGTCGTGTGACGCCGCAGATCGGCCAGCGTCCCCGAGGTGACGGTGCGGCCGTCGCGGATGATGCTCACGCGGTCGGCAAGGGTCTCGACCTCGCCCATGATGTGGCTGGACAGCAGCACGGTGGCGCCGCCATCGACGGCCTCGCGGACGCACTCCTGGAACGTCTGCTCCATGAGCGGGTCCAGGCCGGACGTGGGCTCGTCCAGCACGAGCAGTTCGGCGTCGGAGGCCAGCGCGGCGATCAGCGACACCTTCTGTCGGTTGCCCTTGGAGTAGTCACGTGTGCGTTTGGTCGGGTCCAACCGGAAACGTTCGATCAGCTCGTCCCGACGGCCCGGGTCCAGTCCCCCGAGCGCCCGGCCGAGCAGGTCGATGCACTGGCCGCCCGTCAGCCGCGGCCACAGGGTCACCTCGCCGGGGACGTAGGCGAGCCGGGCGTGGAGTTCGACCGCGTCGCGCCACGGGTCGCCGCCGAACACCGTCGCCCGCCCGGAGTCGGCGCGCATGAGCCCGAGCAGGATCCGGATGGTGGTGGACTTGCCCGACCCGTTGGGTCCGAGGAACCCGTGGACCTCGCCGCGGCGCACGTCCAGGTCCAGCTCATCCAGGGCCCGGGCGCGGCCGAAGGTCTTGACCAGGCCCTCGACCCGCACCACGCTCTCGTGTTCTGAACGCATGATCAGCTCCTTCGTCCGATTACCCCGATCATCCCAGGGATCTGCGTCACAATGTGGCCATGCGCTCTCCCATGTCCGGCCACCGAGTCTTTTCCCCGTCGATCCCGGATCGCCTGACCAAAGCCGTCATGACCGCTGCCGGGTGCCTGCCCGGCCCGCTACTCCGACTCGTGGGCGGGACCCCGCGACGGATGGACGGCCAGGTCCTCGACCCGCACTTCCAGGCCGGGCTCCGGGTCATCTCGATGACGTCCGAGGGCGAATACGAGGATCTGACCGTCGAGAAGGCACGTTCGGCCGTCGAGCGGTCGGCGTTCACCGTCTCGGGGAAGAAGATCGACCTCGCCGTCGTCACCGACATCGTCCTCCCGCTCGGCGGCACCGACCCGGACCGGGCCGACCTGCCCGCGCGCCTGTACTCGCCGGTCCACGGTGACGAGACGCTGCCCGCACTGGTGTTCTTCCACGGCGGCGGCTGGGTGCTCGGCAGCGTCGACTCGCACGACGCGACCTGCCGCTACATCGCCAAGACGGGCCGGCTCAAGGTGATCAGCGTGGACTACCGGCTGGCACCCGAGTTCCGGTTCCCCACCGCGGTCGAGGACGCGATCGCCGCGTTCCGGTACGTCCGCGACCACGCCGACGAACTCGGCGTGGACCCGACGCGCATCGCGGTGGGCGGTGACAGCGCCGGTGGCAACCTGGCGGCGGTGGTCTGCCAGCAGACGCGCGACGCCGGAGAGAAGATGCCGGACTTCCAACTGCTGTTCGTCCCCGCCACCAACATGTCCGCGCGGACCCGCTCGTACGAGCTGTTCGGCGACGGCTTCTTCCTCACCCGGGCCAACATGGACTGGTACGAGGAGACCTACATCCGGTCCGACGAGGACCGGCTTGACCCCCGCGCCTCCCCCCTGCTTGCGGAGGACTTCTCGGGACTGCCGCCCGCCCACGTGGCCACGGGCGGGTTCGACCCGCTGCGCGACGAGGGCGAGGCCTACGCCCGGAAGATGGCCGATGCCGGTGTCCCGGTCTCGCTGCGCCGCCACGAGACACTGGTCCACCCGTTCGTCAACGCCGTCGGGGCCACCCCGCTCGCGCGCTCGGCGCTGTCAGAAGCGGTGGGCGCGATGCGGATGGGGCTGGCGTACTGACCCTGGAGCGCGTGTTACCTTGTGATCGCCAGCGAGACCGATCGGTCGCGGGAATCCGGTGCGAATCCGGAGCTGACGCGCAGCGGTGAGGGTGATGGCGGGGCACGGTGCCACTGGGCCGCACGGTCTGGGAAGGCGCTTCCGTCCAGGTGATCCCGAGTCCGAATACCGGCTGGCCCTCGCGGTGACAACCGCCAGGTCATCACCGGGCTTCGCGTTCCAGGCCCGCGACCTCGGAGCACACCCATGCGTTCGTCCACCCTGGTCGCCCTCGCCGGCGTCACCCTTCTCACCCTGACCTCCTGCACCGCCCACGACCCGGCCGCGATCGCCGGCCCGGGCACCGATCCGATCGAGAACTGCGGGGAGCAGGTGCAGCTCGACGCCCCGCCCGAACGGGTCGTCTCGCTCAACCAGGGCTCCACCGAGATCCTGTACGCCCTCGGCCTCGGCGACCGGATGGTCGGCACCGCCACCTGGACAGACCCGGTCCTACCCGAGTTCTCCGAGGTGAACAGGTCTGTCCCCCGCCTGGCCGACAACGCGCCGTCGATGGAGGCCGTCCTGGACGTGGAGCCGGACTTCGTCACCGCCTCCTTCGGCAGCACCCTCGGCGAGGGCGGGGTCGCCGCCCGCGAGCAGTTCCACGAACTCGGCGTGGGTACGTACCTCTCCCCCACCGACTGTGTGGGCAAGGTCGCCGACTCCGGGGACGGCGTCCGCGAGACCCCACTGACCCCGGACCTGCTCTACCGCGAGATCACCGAGCTCGCGACGATCTTCGACGTGGAGCAGGCCGGTGACGAGCTGGTGGCGGACCTGCAGCGCCGGCTCGACGAGGCCGTCGAGAGCGTCGACGCCCGCGGGATCTCCGCGATGTACTGGTTCGCCAACTCCGAGTCCCCGTACCTGGCCGGCTGCTGCGGTGCCCCCGGCCTCATCTCGACCACCCTGGGCCTGGAGAACGTCTTCGACGACACCACCCAGGAGTGGCCGCAGATCAGCTGGGAGGTCGTGGCCGAGCGCGACCCGGACGTGATCGTCGTGGGCGACCTGACCCGCAAGAGCCAGACCGCCGAGACCGCGGGGGCCAAGATCGCCTACCTCGAGTCCAACCCCGTCACCCGGGAGATGGCGGCGGTCCGGGAGAAGCGGTTCATCGACATCACCGGTGCCGAGATGAACCCGTCGCTGCGCACGATCTACGGGGTGGAGACCGTCGCGGCGGGGCTCACCGAGCTGGGACTCGCCGAGCCGGGCCCGGTCGGCGCCCCGGACCCGGCCAACTGACCCGATGACCCTCGCACCCGAGAGGACCACCGCCCCGGTGGTCCCGGCGCCACCGCGCCGGCGGCCGGCTCTGCGGCGACCGTCCGCACTGGTCACCCTATGGCTCGGTGGCCTGGGGCTGCTGGCGGTGTCGACGGCGCTCGTCATCACCATCGGCCCGTCCGGACTCACCGCCACCGACGTCGTCCAGTCCGCCCTGGCCCGCCTCACCGGTTCCGACTCCGGGCTCACGCGGATCCAGGAGGGGATCATCTGGAACCTGCGGCTTCCGCGCACCCTCATGGCGGCCCTGGCCGGGGCGGGGCTCGCATTGTGCGGCGTCATCCTGCAGTCGCTGCTGCGCAACCCCCTGGCCGACCCGTACATCCTCGGCATCTCCTCCGGCGCCTCGACCGGGGCGGTCCTCGTGGTGGTGCTCGGGGTCGGCGCGGGCGCGGTCGGGCTCACCACGGGGGCGTTCGTCGGAGCGCTCGCCGCGTTCGGCTTCGTCCTGGTCCTGGCCTTCGCGTCCGGCGGCACCACCGACCGGGTGGTGCTGGCGGGGGTCGCGGCGACTCAGCTGTTCTCCGCGGTGACCTCGTTCGTCGTCTACATCGCCGCCGACGCCGAGCAGACCCGCGGCGTGCTGTTCTGGCTGCTGGGCTCGCTGGCGTCCGTCCGCTGGTCGGACGTGGCGGTGTGCGGCGTCGTGGTCCTGCTCGGGCTGGTGGCGTGCCTGCTGCACACCTCCAGCCTCGACGCGTTCACCTTCGGCCAGGACGCCGCGGCCGCCCTCGGCGTCAACGTGGCCCGCACGCGGCTGGTGCTCATGGTGGTGACGGCGCTCGTCACGGCCGTCATCGTGAGCACCTGCGGGGCGATCGGCTTCGTGGGTCTGGTGCTGCCGCACGCCGCGCGGGCCCTGGTCGGGGGCCGGCACCGGGTCCTCGTCCCGACCGCGGCGCTGATGAGCGCCGTGTTCGTCGTGTGGATCGACGCCGTCTCCCGCACCGTGATCGCGCCCCAGGAGTTGCCGATCGGGGTGGCGACCGCACTCATCGGCGTCCCGGCCTTCGTCGGGCTCCTCCTGCGACGGGGACACGGCCGATGACCGCCGCCCCGTCGACGCTCGAGGCGCGCTGTGTCTCGTGGTCCGTGCGCGGCCGGACCATCCTCGACGACGTCACCGTAGCTCCCGCCCCCGGCACGATGGTCGGGGTGCTGGGGCCGAACGGGTCCGGCAAGTCGACGCTCCTGCGCATCCTGACGGGCCTGCTCCGGCCCGATACCGGATCGGTGCACCTCGACGGCACGGACATCCGGTCGATCCCCCGCAAACGCCTGTCCCGGCGCGTGGCCCTGGTGGCGCAGGAGGCGACCACCGACCAGAACCCCACGGTCCGGGAGGTCATCGAACTCGGCCGCATCCCCCATCGCGCGGCCTGGTCGGGTCCGGGTCCCGGGGACGACGGGGTGGTGCGGCGCGCGGCGGCCACGACCGGCCTCGGCGACCGCCTGGACCAGCGGTACGCGACGCTGTCCGGCGGCGAGCGGCAGCGGGTGCAGATCGCGCGGGCCCTGGCCCAGGAACCCGGTGTACTGGTCCTCGACGAGCCGACCAACCACCTCGACATCCGCCACCAGCTCGACCTGCTGGCCCTGGTCCGCGCCACGGA
>NZ_JAALDN010000031.1 GCF_014144855.1 Dietzia maris
GGGCTCGAGCCGGCCGGGGACCCGGACGCGCGCCAGACCGGCCGCCGCGCCTGCCACGTCCGAGCCGAGGGCATCGACGACGGCCAGTGCGACAAGAGCGTTGGCGACGTTGAACCGGCCGAGCAGCGGTAGTTCGACGTCGGCGGTCAGCCCGCGGGGGCCGTGCACGGTAAAGGTCTGGGTGCCGCGATCGGTGGTCGCGGACTCCCCCGCCGTCCAGTCCGCGTCGGCCCCGGGTTCGGCGGAGACCGTGACCGCGTCCGGCCGCATCCCGAGCAGTCTCCGGCCCCAGTCGTCGTCCACCACGACGACGGCCCGCTCGGCGGGGCGGACCGCGGACCCCGGGTCGGCCTCGGCGTCGAACAGACGGCACTTGGCACGGAAGTAGTCGTCCATGCTCGGATGGAAATCCAGGTGGTCCTGGGTCAGGTTGAGAAATGCACCCACGGCGAACCTGGTGCCGTCCACGCGCCCGAGCCGCAGGGCGTGGCTGGAGACCTCGGCCGCGACCGCGCGGGCCCCCTCATCCCTCATCCGGGCCAGGAGGGCCTGGAACTCGGGGGCCTCGGGGGTCGTGAGGCGACTCGGCAGCGCCCGACCGTCGACCCGGCTCCCGGTGGTGCCGATGAGGCCCGCGACATGGCCGCCGCCTTCGAGCGCGGCTTCGACGAGGTAGGAGGTGGTGGTCTTGCCGGACGTCCCGGTGATCCCCACGACGTCGAGTGCGGCGGAGGGGTCTCCCGCGACCGCCGCGGACACCGCGCCGAGGACGGATCGGGGGTCCGGATGCACGAGGACGGGGACCCGGTCGGCCACGGCGGCCATCATCTCGAGACCCTCGGGGTCGGTGAGCACGGCGTCCGCGCCCACCTCGATCGCGGTGGCGCCGAACGAGGCGCCGTGGACCCGCGTGCCGGGCAGTGCCGCGAAGAGGATGCCGGGGCCGCAGTCCTGTGCGCGGATCGTCGCACCGACGAGGTCGTCACCACCCCGGGTCCTGTCGCCGAGAAGGGTGGCCCGCACCGCGTCTGCCAGCTCTCGCGCTGTCGTCATCGCCTGTCCTCGCCCCGCCTTCCTTGCTCGCTACCCTCCCGTGAACCCGCTACACGCTACCCTGCCGGACGCTGATCACCGCGCCTGCAGGACCAGTTCCGGCGCGGGGGCGGACGGCGGGATGTTGTCGCGATTGACCAGCCACGATGCGATGTCGTGGAAGAGCGGGGCCGCGGAGGCCCCGAGCACGCCGCGCGAGGGGGCGTCGAGCATGATCGCGATCACATACCGCGGGTCGTCGGCGGGCAGGATGCCGGAGAAGGTGATCCAGTAGCGCGAGTTGGAGTAACAGGAGCACCCGGGGTCGATCTGCTGCGCGGTGCCGGTCTTACCACTGATCTGGTAGCCGGCGACCGCGGCCTGCGGGCCGGTGCCCCCGGACTGCACGACGGAGCGGAACATGTCCCGCACCGTGCGGGCGGTCTCGGTGCTGATGACCCGCTCACCTTCGGGACGCTCGGTCTCGGTGCGCTCGCCGTCGGGGCCGACGCGCTCGGCGACGATCCGCGGCGGCACGCGGACACCGTCGTTGGCGATGGTCTGGTAGATGCCCGCCATCTGCAGGGTGGTCATGGACAGGCCCTGCCCGATGGGCAGGTTGGCGAAGGTGCCGCCCTGCCAGTTCTGCAGGTCGGGCACCAGACCCTCGGACTCCCCGGCGAGTTCGATCCCCGAGCGCTGGCCGAGGCCGAACTTGTCGAGGTACTCGGAGAACGGCTCCTTGCCCACCCGCTGGGCGAGCATGAGTGTGCCGACGTTGGAGGACTTCCCGAAGATGCCGGTGGTGGTGTACGGGGTGGGGCCGTGCTGCCACGCGTCGGAGACGGTGACACCTTCCATGCGGATGCTGCCGTCCACGGAGTGGACCTCGTTCGGATCGGTCAGCCCCGCCTCGATCGCGGCGGCGGCGGTGATGATCTTCTGCACGGAGCCCGGTTCGAACGGCGAGGTGATCGCCGGGTTGCCCAGGTCCGCCCCCCGCTCGAGCTCGGCAGCGACCCCGACGGCCGGGTTGAACGTGTTGTCGTTGGCCATCGCGCGGACCTCACCGGTGCGCGCATCGAGCACGACGGCGGACGCGGTCTCGGCTCCGGAGGTGTCCTTGGCGGTCTGGATGGCCTTCTGCACGTGCCACTGCAGGTCCGCGTCCAGGGTGAGGCGGATGGTGTCGCCGTCGCGCGGCTCGGTCACGTTGCGCAGGGTGCCCGGGATGACGGTGTTGTCCTGGGCCCGGTCGAACGTCTGCCGCCCGTCCTCCCCGTCCAGTTCGTCGTTGAAGTGTGCCTCGATTCCCTGGAGCCCGATCAGCTTGCCCTCGTCGCTCTTCGTCGTCGCACCGACGACGTTCGCGGCGAGCGCGCCCCCCGGGTACTCACGGATGTCGACCCGCTCGACCCCGATCATGGGGTAATCGCGGGTGATGGCGTTGGCCAGCGTGACGTCGACGTTGCGGACGAGATAGGTGAAGCCACCCTCCGAGGTGAGTTTGGCCTCGATCTCGTCGCGGTCGACGGCGTCACCGAGCACGGTCTCGAACTCGTCGGCGATCTCCTCGACCAGTTCGTCCCAGGTGGGCTTGGTGCTGTCGAGCTCCCGTCGCACCTCGGCGTTGCGCTGTTCGACCAGCGGCTGGATCGACAGATCGCGGGCCTCGCGGGTGAACGCGATGGGGTCGCCGTTGAGGTCGACGATCGCTCCCCGCGTGGCGGGCAGGACCTCGTGGACCTGGCGTTGGCTCTCGGCGCGGGCCGCGAGCTCCGTTCCCCCGAGGGTCTGCACCCAGAAGAGCTTGACGAGCGCGATGACCATGATCATCGCGAAGGCGGAGCGCATGAAGGTGAAGCGTCGCTCGGTCGCCGAGGCGGTGAGGACCCTGCCGAACCGGTTCGGTGGCCGTCCGGCTCCCGGCGCGGTGCCGCGCGGGGCGCCCGAGGGGACCCGGGCGCCCGTTCCCGGGCTGCGTCGTTCGGTCATCTCCAGCGGGCCTTTCGGGGTTCGGGTGTCTAGAAGAGCGGTCCGGGCACCGGGGCGAGGGTCGCGACGTCCTCACCGGGCGGTGCCGGAGCCGGC
>NZ_JAALDN010000319.1 GCF_014144855.1 Dietzia maris
CCCGGCTACTTCATCGGTGAATTGAGGCTAAGGCGCGTAGGTGGGAGCGGAGCGATCGACGACATTTGGAAGGACTTTCTGTCCAAGCCGGCGGACTACTTCGGCATGCTCACGGAACTCGGCTTCATGACTGAGGACGAAGAGAACATGCATGGTGATCTCCCAGAGGAGATCATCGAGGCCGTACGCGCAATCGATCTCAAGCGCACACATCTCACAGCGTCACTTCGTACGTACCAGAGCTTTGGTGCCCGGTTCGCCCTGGTTCAGAAGCGGGTGATCATCGGCGACGAGATGGGGCTCGGGAAGACTCTCGAAGCTCTTGCAGTTTTCGCGCATTTACGCGCGGGCGGGCACACGCACTTCCTCGTGGTGTGTCCTGCTGCCGTGGTGAGCAACTGGGTGCGAGAGACGTCCAAGCACACCACCCTACAGGTGTCCAGAATCCATGGGCCCGCTGCCGAGCGGAAACAGGCAATCCGGAGCTGGGCCCACAAGGGTGGCGTCGCGGTCACAACGTTTGACTTGCTCTCCTCGCACACCGCGAAGCTCCGCAGTGTCGACATTGCCGCCGCGGTGTTCGACGAGGCGCACTACATCAAGAACCCTGAGGCGAAGAGATCGATCGCCTCGGTTCAGGTCATGGACTCCGTCCCGTACGTGCTGCTAATGACGGGAACGCCGCTCGAGAACAAAGTACTCGAATTCCGAAATCTGATCGGGTACATCCGTCCAGATCTCGCCGAGTCGGCGCCGGAGTATCTGGCTTCGCGATTCCGTAAGCATGTTGCCCCTGCCTATCTGCGGCGAAACCAGGAGGACGTGCTCACAGAGCTCCCCGAGCGAGTCGAGATCGACGAGTGGATGGGGATGTCGGACTCTGACATGGCCCGGTACCGCTCGGCGGTGGAAGGTAGCAACTTCATGGAGATGCGCCGAGCTGCCATGCTGTCGACCGACTCGATGAAGTTCAGTCGGCTGCGGGAGATCGTGGAGGAGGCCAAGGCCAATCACCGACGCGTCATTGTCTTCTCGTATTTCCGAGATGTCCTTGATCAGGTGGCAAGCAGGCTGAGGGGCACTACGTTTGGTCCACTGACTGGTTCGATGCCTGCAAAGGAACGACAGTTGCTGGTGGACAGATTCTCGAACTCATCGCACGGTGCAGTGCTCGTCGCACAGATCACGGCGGGAGGGGTGGGGCTTAACATCCAATCCGCATCGGTGGTCGTGATCTGTGAGCCCCAGATCAAGCCGACGATGGAGGACCAAGCTGTGGCCCGGGCGCACCGGATGGGCCAGACCGAGGTCGTCCAGGTGCATCGCCTTCTGACCGAGAACAGTGTGGACGAGAGAATTCGAGTACTGCTCAAGGACAAGAAGCAGATATTCGAAGAGTTCGCTCGTGACAGCGTGATCGCGAAGCGTGCAACCGATGCGGTAGACATGACGGACGCGGAGCTCGCGCGGATGGTTGTGGCGGCTGAGCGTGAGCGACTGTTGGGACAAGCCGGTTAGGGGCGTGCCACCTAAATGAAAAGGCGTCAGTCGTGAACGCGGTCGGCTCGGTGTTCGACGATCTACCATCGGCGGATGGATTCAGGGCATGAGGGGTCGCCTAGTACTAGCGTTCACCCGCTGGAGACGAGCATCAGCGAGAAGGCTGACGTGCTCGGTCGGGTGGCCGCGGCAAGCGACTCTCGGGGACTAGAGGCCGGCCGGGCCGAGCTGGTTGCTGGCTATCAGTTAACGCCGGTGGAAAAGAGCCCAAGTCGCTATTCCAAGCGTCAGATGCTCGCGGTGTACTACCGGGACGGATTCTTGGATAGTTAAAACGGAGATCGGCTCGTGCATCCCGGGGTGCTCCGCGTGCTCGCGGCCAACTATCCGAAGGAGTTCCCCGCGCATCCCAACTGGGCGATGTCGCACACGCACTTTGCTTTCTGGGAGTTGTTCCCGTCGCTAGATCATGTTGTGCCGGTGTCCCGAGGCGGGTCGGACGACGAGTCGAACTGGGTCACAACCTCGATGCCGTGTAACTCTGCCAAGGCTCAGTGGACCTTAGCGGAGCTGGGCTGGCAGATTCACCCGCCCGGGGACCATCACGAATGGGATGGCCTCTCCGGTTGGTTCGTTGATCACGTCTCCGCTCATGCCGAACTGTGCGATAGCCCTTATATCGCGCAATTGTGGCGGGTAACAATCGACGCCCGTTCGTCGCTCTAGTGAACCCCCAGGTCCCAAGACCCCCGTTCTGACGCAGATGAGCACGACGCCAGTGGTCGATATGGGACGACACCGTCGCGGTCAGTGGGGATTCACTCAGCTACTTGCCGACATGGCCGTCAGCGCGGCTTCGTCGGAGATCGGACCCCCACCCTCGCCCCGCCGCGGCCTCCTCGCCCCCCGCTCCTAGACTGTCCCCTCGGCGCCCGACCCGCCGCCACCGACAGCCCACCCACCCGCGAGGAGCCCCACGTGGAGTACGCGCAGATCGAGGCGCTGCGCGAGCGGCATCCTGCCTGGCGGATGCTGCGCGCCACGCACGCGCCGCTGCTGCTCACGGTGCTGGGCCGGTTCTTTGTGGAGGAGGGCCGCGGCGCGAGCTCCGAGGGTGAGCTGGTGGCGGCGCTGGACGACCAGCTGTACGCCATCAACGCCCAGGACCCGGAGAACCCGCGGTTCCTGCGCACGGCCGCCGAGTATCTGGCGGACTGGGCCGGCCCGGAGGCGGGTTTCCTACGCCGCTTCTACCCGCTGGGCGCGGACGAGATCCACTACGACGCCACCCCGGCCCTGGAGAAGGCCTACGCCTGGGTGCAGGGCCTGTCCGAGACCTCGTTCGTGGGCACCGAGTCGCGCCTGCAGACCGCGGTGGACCTGCTGCGTCAGATCGCTCAGGGCACCGAATCCGATCCCGCCAAGCGCCTGGACCAGCTCGAGCGTCGCAAGCAGGACATCGAGCGGGAGATCGACCAGCTCCGCCAGGACCCGGCCTCCGGCCTGCTGGACCGCACCGCGGTGCGCGAGCGCTACCAGCAGTTCGCCACCACGGCCCGCGAGCTGCTGGCCGACTTCCGCCAGGTGGAGGAGAACTTCCGCGCCCTGGACCGCTCGGCGCGCGAGCGCATCGCCACCTGGCAGGGCAGCAAGGGCGAGCTGCTGGCCGAGCTCGTGCACGGCCGCAGCATGATCGACTCCTCCGACCAGGGCCGCAGTTTCCAGGCCTTCTACGACCTGCTGCTGTCCACCTCGGGCCAGGAGGAGCTGTCCATGCTGCTCGAGCGCCTCACCGGCATCGACGAGCTCGGCGCGGACCGGCGCCTGCGCACCGTGCACCACGGCTGGGCGGAGGCCGCGGAGCGCACGCAGCAGACGGTCCGCAACATCTCCGAGCAGCTGCGCCGCTTCACTGACGACCAGGTGTGGCTGGAGAACCGCCGGGCATTGGACCTGGTGCGCCAGATCGAGACCTCCGAGCTGCAAGTCCGCGAGGGCGAGCTGCCGGACCTTGGGCTGGAGCTGGAGGAGACTGCCGTTGACGTGGCGCTGCCCACGGATCGTCCGCTGTTCACCGCCCGGCCCGCCGCGGAGGTCAACAGCCTGCTCGATCCGGTGGACACCGAGGAGGTCGACACCTCGGTGCTGACCGACCAGGTCGTCGTCGACCCCGCCCGCCTGGCCTCCCGCATCCGGGCGCTGATCCCGGTCCGCGGCACCGCCCGCCTGGAGGACATCGTCACCATGTACCCCCTGCAGCACGGGGCGGCCGAGATCGTCGGCTATCTGGCGTTGAAGGACGACGACCTCGAGGTGACCACCAACGAGCACGAGGAGACCGTGATCCAGTACCACGAGGCCGGCAGGTCCATGCGTGCGGTGATGCCGCGGGTGGAGGTCAGGCGCCGATGAGCGCACACGATCTCCCCACGCCCGACCGCACCGCACCCGAACGAGCGGTGGCCGTGAGCGCCATCCGCCTCATGCAGGGCGTGGTCTACCAGGAGACCGACGCCTGGGACGACCTCGTGCGCCACCAGGGCGCCGTCCGCGACCACTTTGCCGTGGTCGGCCTGGAGGTGGTGATCGACGACGACGAGGGCTACGCCTACCTGCGCACCGCCGACACCCCGGAGGGCGAAGACGCCCTTCCCCGGGTGATCCGCCGCCGCAGCCTGACCTACGCCGACAGCCTGCTGCTGGTCCTGCTGCGCAAGCGGCTCGCGGAGTTCGAGTCCGCCGGCGACCCCGGGCAGTTGGTGCTCACCCACGACGAGATCGTGGAGATGATCCAGCTCTTCCTGGCCCGCAGCACCGACGAGGCCCGCGAGGCCCACCAGGTGGACGCCTCCATCAACCGGCTCGTCGGGATGGGGTTCCTGCGCCAGCTCAAGGACCGCAAGGGCACGTGGGAGGTGCGCCGGATCCTCAAGGCGTACGTCGACGCCGAGACCCTGTCCGATTTCTCGGCCAAGCTCGCCGAGTACGCCGAAGCGGGGGGCACAGAATGACTAGCGGCCTGACAAGCGGCACCACCAGCGGTCTGTTCTCCCCGGTCGAACTGGGCGTCAAGGGCCGGCCCGGGTTCCGCCTTGCCCGGTTGGAGGTCCTCAACTGGGGCACCTTCGACTCCCGGGTGTGGCACCTGGACCCGGCGGGGGAGACGCTCCTGCTCACCGGCGACATCGGCAGCGGCAAGTCCACGCTCGTGGACGCGGTGAGCACGCTGATGCTGCCCTCGCACCGGATCGACTACAACAAGGCCGCCGGCGCCGCCCGCAAGGAGCGCACCCTGCGGTCCTACGTCGAGGGCCACCACAAGACCGAGCGCAACGAGGCCACCGGCACCGTCCGGCCCGTGGGGCTGCGGGACGCGCGCTCGTACTCGGTGATCCTGGGCGTGTTCCGCAACGAGGGCTACGGCGATGAGGTCACCCTCGCGCAGGTCTTCCAGCAGCAGGACGCCACCGGCCAGCCGTGGCGCCGGTTCGTCACCGCCGACCGGGCGCTGTCGATCGAGGGCGACTTCACCGACTTCGGCACCGACCTGTCCACACTGCTCACCCGGCTCAAAGACTCCGGCGCCGCGGTGGAGAAGGACTTCCCGACCTACGGCCGCGCGATGCGCCGGCTTCTGGGGATCCGGTCCGAGCAGGCCATGGAGCTGTTCCACCAGACCATCTCCATGAAGTCGGTCGGCGATCTCAACGAGTTCGTCCGCACCCACATGCTCGAACCCGCCGACGCCTCGGCGCGGATCGAGGGGATCCTGCGGCACTTCGAGGACCTCACCCGCGCCCACGACGCCGTCAAGCGGGCCCGGACCCAGCTGGACGCGCTGGAGCCGCTGGTCGAGTCCATCGAGACCTATGACGCCGCCCTCCGGCGCCGCGAGCGCCTGCGCGACGAGCGGATGGCGATCCGGCCCTACTTCGCCGAACTTCGGCTGGCCCTGCGGCAGTCCGAGATCGATACCCTGGGCCACGAGGTCGCCACCGCCACCGCCGAGCTGGCCCGGATGCGCGGGCGGGCGCAGGAGCTGGCCACCGAGCGCGACGGCCTGGTGACCGTGCGGGCCGAGTCGGGCGGCAACCGGGTGGGGGACCTGGAGCGGGACGCCGCCGCGGCGCGGGAGCAGTTCGAGGAGCGTCGTCGTCGTCGGGATCGGTTCACCGACGCCCTCCACCGCGCCGGGCTGGATCCGGTGACCGACGAGGCGGGGTTCACCCGCCTGGCCGAGCACGTCACCGACCGCCAGGCCGAGCTGGACGCACTGGCCGCCGACCTCAAGACCCGGCACGACGCCCTGGTGATGGACCACGGCGAGCGCCGTCGCCTGCTGCGCGAAGTGACCCAGGAGCTGGAGAGCGTGTCCGGACGCTCGAGCAACATCCCCGCCGAGCCGCTGCAGGTGCGCGACCAGCTGTGCACCGAACTCGGCGTGGACGCCGCCGACCTGCCCTTCGCGGGCGAGCTGATGGACGTGGCGCAGGAGCACGCGCAGTGGCGCGGCGCGGCCGAGCGGGTGCTGCGCGGGTTCGCCCTGTCCCTGCTGGTGCCGGAGAGCCTGTACGCGGGCGTGTCCGAATGGGTGAACTCGCGCCGGCTCACCGCCCGCCGC
>NZ_JAALDN010000320.1 GCF_014144855.1 Dietzia maris
GCACCTCGGCCACGGTGGCCGCGAGCAGCCCGGCCGTGAGGGACTCGGCCGTGGCCAGGGTCCATCCGCGGTCCCGGAGTGCGGTGACGGCGGCGGCCGCCGGCGGGGACACGGCACCGGAGGGATCCACGAGGGTCAGTCCGCGGTGCGTGCGGCCCGGCGGGCCTTGACCAGGTAATCGATGCCGGTGAAGACGGTGAGCACCACGGCCGCACCGACGACGATCCACTCCACCGGCCACACCCAGTGCGGCAGCGGCAGGATGAGCATTCCCATGCCGACCGTCTGTGTGACGGTCTTGAGCTTGCCGCCCCTGCTCGCGGCCACGACGTAATCCACCCCGAACAGGCGCCACAGCGTGATGCCCACCTCGCGGACCAGGATCACCACGGTCACCCACCAGAACAGCTCGTCCACCAGTGAGAGCGAGATGAGCGCGGCGGCGATGAGCGCCTTGTCGGCGATCGGGTCCGCGATCTTGCCGAAGTCGGTGACCAGCCCCAGCTTGCGGGCCAGGTGACCGTCGACGTAGTCGGTGAACATCGCCACGGCGAAGACGACGAACGCCCCCACCCGCCACCAGGGATCCTGGGCGTCGGCGACGAAGAACAGGACCACGAAGACGGGGACCAGGAGGATCCTCACCACCGTGAGCACGTTGGCGATGTTGAGGACGGGGACCTCGTCGGTCCGGCGCCCGTTCTCGCGCGTGGAAGCAGTCACCCCCTCACCTTAGCGAGGACGGCGGGAATACCCTTGGTCGCGACGCACCCCCGACCCCGATCCCGATCCCAGGAGATCCACGATGCCGCTCTTCGTCGTCACCTACCGCTACTCCGATGCCCAGACCGAGGAACGGGAGGCCAACAAGCCCGCCCACCGCGAGTGGCTGTCCGCCCGCGTCGACGACGGGTCCGTCCGGTCCGTGGGACCGTTCGTCGACGGATCCGGGGCGTTGCTGGTGGTGGAGGCCGACGACGACGAGGCCGCACGATCGCTCGTGGGAGACGACCCCCACTGCCTGCGCGGAATGGTCTCGGAGATCACGGTCCGGGAGTGGACGCCGGTCTTCGGCGCCCTCGCCTGACGCACACCCCGCCCGGCCGCTACCCCACCGGGGTCTCGGCCGGGTCGCGGAGGTCGGCCGGCTCGTCGTCCGGATCCTCCTCCGGCGGGGCCCCGCCCTTGATCATCCAGAGCACCGAGGCGAGTTCCTCGGGCTTGACCAGCACGTCGCGGGCCTTGGACCCCTCGGAGGGTCCGACGATGTCGCGCGACTCCATCAGGTCCATGAGTCGGCCGGCCTTGGCGAAGCCGACCCGGAGCTTGCGCTGCAGCATCGAGGTGGAGCCGAACTGGCTGGACACCACGAGCTCCACGGCGGCGAGCAGGTCGTCGAGGTCGTCGCCGATGTCGGCGTCGATGTCCTTCTTGCCGTCCTCCTTGGCGGCGGTGATGGACTCGTCGTACTCGGGCTCGGCCTGGTTCTTGGCGTAGTCGACGACCTCGTGGATCTCCTCGTCGGTGATGAACGCACCCTGCATACGGATGGGACGCGAGGCACCCATCGGAATGAAGAGGCCGTCGCCCATACCGATGAGCTTCTCCGCCCCGGCCTGGTCGAGGATGACCCGGGAGTCGGTGAGCGAGGACGTGGCGAACGCCAGACGGGACGGCACGTTGGTCTTGATGAGGCCGGTGACCACGTCGACGGACGGCCGCTGCGTGGCCAGGACGAGGTGGATGCCGGCGGCGCGGGCCTTCTGGGTGATGCGGACGATCGCGTCCTCGATGTCGCGGGGCGCGGTCATCATGAGGTCGGCCAGCTCGTCGACCACCGCCACGATGTACGGGTAGGGCCGGTAGACGCGCTCGCTGCCGGGCGGCGTCGTGATGGCTCCCGACTTCACGCGCTCGTTGAAGTCGGTGATGTGGCGAACGCGGGTGGACTTCATGTCCTGGTAGCGCTGCTCCATCTCCTCGACGAGCCACGCGAGCGCCGCGGCCGCCTTCTTGGGTTGGGTGATGATCGGCGTGATGAGGTGCGGGATGCCCTCGTACGGCGTGAGCTCCACCATCTTGGGGTCGACGAGGATGAGGCGGACCTCGTCCGGGGTGGCCCGCGTGAGCAGGGACACGAGCATCGAGTTGACGAAGCTCGATTTGCCCGAACCGGTGGAGCCGGCCACCAGGAGGTGCGGCATCTTGGCCAGGTCGGCGGTGACGAAGTCGCCCTCGATGTCCTTGCCCAGTCCGATGAGCATCGGATTGTGCTTGCTGGCGGTCTTGGGGTCGGTCAGCACGTCCGCCAGCCGCACCAGTTCGCGGTCGAGGTTGGGCACCTCGATGCCGACCGCGGACTTGCCGGGGATCGGCGCCAGCAGCCGCACGTTGTCCGTGGCGACCGCGTAGGCGATGTTGCGGTGCAGGGCGGTGATCTTCTCGACCTTCACGCCGGGGCCCAGTTCGACCTCATAGCGCGTGACGGTCGGGCCGCGGGTGAATCCGGTGACGGCCGCGTCGATCTTGAACTGCTCCAGGACGCCCTGGATGGCCTCGATCATCTGGTCGTTGGACTCGCTGCGCGACTTGGGCGGGTCACCGGCCGTGAGCAGGCTGACGGGCGGCAGGGCGTAGTCCACGCCGTTCAGCAGCTGGGTCTGGGAGTCGAGCCGCTCCGCGTCGCTCTCGGAGGCGGTGTGGGTGGACGGGACGTTGGTCTGCGGGACCGCGGAGGTGTCCACCGACGGTGTCGAGGCGGCACGTCCGGGCGCGGTGGCCGGCGAGGACGGGGTGGCCGAGGCCGGCGGGCCGGCGGGGGCCTCGTCG
>NZ_JAALDN010000321.1 GCF_014144855.1 Dietzia maris
GTGCCCCGACTCCTCGCCGAACCCGCCCATCAGGCCGATCCCCTCGACCTCCACCCGCACGTCGTCGGGGACGTAGATGTCGATGCCGCCCATGATCGCGAACGCCCGGATCGTCGTCTCGTGGGACTGCAACGAGGCACCACGCAGGTCGATCTCGATGCCGCCCATCAGCGCGAACGCGGTGTGCACGGAGGGAAGGGTCCACGCCCCCGCCCGCTCGACGCCTCCCATGATCGCCAGCGAGGAGGCGGGCCCGCTGGCCCCGGTGACGCGACGCGCCGGGGCCCCGTGCGGCCGGGTCGCGGGCGTCGAATCGTGCTCGTGGTGGGCGATCGGCAGGTCGTGCGTCAGCTCGATGAGCTCGGACCGGAAGCGTGCGGCGTACGCCCGCGAGGTCCGGTCGTCGAATTCGGCGAGCGTGAGCCGCCCCTCCGAGAAGGACTCCTGGAGGAGCCTGGCGGTGGCGTCGCGCTCGGCGTCGGAGGCGCGGACCGACGGCAGGTGGCGATCCGGCTCGGGCGTGGCGTCATCCATGGTCACGAGCCTAGTACTGCACTACCTGTACGCGGGCTGAGTAGGTGGACGCACGCTGCCCGCACCCCGGCAGGCAGACTGGGGTCCATGATCGAGGTACGGAATCTCACCAAGCGCTTCGGCGCCTCCACCGCCGTGGACGACCTCAGCTTCGAGGTCCGGCCCGGCGTCGTCACCGGATTCCTCGGCCCGAACGGCGCCGGCAAGTCCACGACGATGCGGATGATGGTCGGTCTCGACACCCCCACGTCCGGGCAGGCACTGATCAACGGCACCCCGTACCGCGAGTTGGATCGCCCCGCCCACAAGGTGGGCTGTCTACTCGACGCGTCCTGGACCCACGCCAACCGTTCCGCCGGCGCGCACCTGAGGATGGTCGCCGCGGCGGGCGGGGTGGCGCCGGGCCGCGTCGACGAGGTGCTCGGCCTGGTCGGCCTCACCGACGTCGCCGGCCGCAAGGTCGGCGGCTACTCGCTCGGCATGCGCCAGCGACTCGGTCTGGCCACCGCCATGCTCGGCGATCCCGAGGTCCTGCTCTTCGACGAGCCCGTCAACGGTCTCGACCCCGAGGGCATCCTGTGGATCCGCCGGTTCATGCACGCGCGCGCCGCAGAGGGCCGCACCGTGCTCGTCTCCTCGCACCTGCTGTCGGAGATGGCGCAGACCGCCCAGGACCTCGTCGTGATCGGCCGCGGCAAGCTGCGCGCGCAGACCTCCGTCGAGGAGTTCTTGGACGCCGCCACGTCCTCGGTGGTGTTGCGCACCCCGCACGTCGACGAGTTCACCGCCGCCGCGCGCGACGAGGGCATCGAGGCCACGTTCGACGCGGAACAGGGTGTCTTCCTTATTCAGAATCTCCGCGCGCCGCAGGTGGGCGATGTCGCCGCCAGCCTGGGGATCACCGTCCACGAACTGCACGAGAAGCGGGCGTCGCTGGAGGAGGCCTTCATGGCCCTCACGGACCAGGACGTCGAGTACCACGGTCAGGAGTCCACCCGATGAACCAGCTGAAGTCCGAGTGGATCAAGGTCACCACCACCAAGAGTGCCTACTGGCTGTACGCGATCGGCATCGGCCTGGCGGTGGTGCTCGCAGTGGTCATCGGCCAGTTCGAGCAGCCCGCCACGGGGGACCCGATGGCCGGTGCGCCCGGCGGCGGCAGCGACCCGCTGTTCGCGATCCTCGGCGTCAGTGCGTTCACCGTCCTGCTGGCGTGGATCGCCGCGATCGTCGGCGTGACCGGCGAGTACCGCTATCACACGATCAAGGCCACGTTCCTGACGACGCCGTCGCGCTGGCCGGCCATCGTGGCCAAGACCGCCCTGTTCACGGTGCTGTCGATGGTGGTCACAGCCGTCGCGGTGGTCCTGGCGCTCCTCGTGGCCGGGGCGCTCTCCGGCAACGAGGGCTGGACCCCGTTCTCCGGAGACGGGCTGACCTACCTGTGGCGCTTCCCCGTCTACGCCGCACTGGGGACGATCGCGGTGACGGGCCTGGCGTACATCATGCGCAACGCCGCCGGCACGATCTCCCTGTTCCTCGTGTGGATTCTGGCCCTCGAGGGCATGGTCTCGTTGATCCCGCGGGTCGGCGAGGACATCGCCGCCTGGATGCCGTTCGCCAACGGTGACTTCTGGACCCAGGGAGAGAGTGTCCGCGGGTACATCACGTGGGGCGAGTGGCCGGCGTTCGCCTGGTTCGCGGCCGTGTGCGTGGCCCTCTGGGTCATCGGGGTGCTGATGACACTGCGCCGGGACGCCTGAGCTCGGTCGGCCGATCCGACCTACTGAGCATCGACGTCCCGGCCCGTCGGGCGCGGTGGGGACCGGCGCGGCCCTCGCAGCCGATGAGAACTACGACTCGGAGATCGGCAGGTAGACGCGGCCACCGAGTTCGGAGAATTCGGCCGACTTCTCCGCCATCCCCGCCTCGATCGCCTCCACCGTTTCCATCCCGTGCTCCGCGGCGTAGTCGCGGATGTCCTGGGAGATGCGCATCGAGCAGAACTTCGGACCGCACATCGAGCAGAAGTGCGCGGTCTTCGCCGGCTCCGCGGGCAGCGTCGCGTCGTGGTACGCCAGGGCGGTGTCCGGGTCGAGGGCCAGGGCGAACTGGTCCCGCCAACGGAACTCGAACCGGGCGGTACTCAGCGCGTCATCGCGGGCCTGCGCGCCGGGGTGACCCTTCGCCAGATCGGCCGAGTGCGCGGCGATCTTGTACGTGATCACGCCGGTCTTGACGTCGTCCCGCTCGGGCAGGCCCAGGTGCTCCTTGGGCGTGACGTAACACAGCATCGCCGTGCCCGCCTCGGCGATGCGGGCAGCGCCGATCGCGGACGTGATGTGGTCATAGCCCGGCGCGATGTCCGTGGCGAGGGGGCCCAGCGTGTAGAATGGGGCCTCCTCGCACCACTCCTCCTCGAGGCGCACGTTCTCCACGATCTTGTCCATCGGCACGTGACCGGGACCCTCGATCATCACCTGCACGCCGTGGCTCTTGGCGATCCCGGTGAGCTCCCCGAGCGTGCGCAGTTCGGCGAACTGCGCCTCGTCATTGGCGTCGGCGATCGACCCCGGCCGCAGACCGTCACCGAGGGAGAACGTCACGTCGTAGCGGGCGAGAATCTCGCACAGTTCCTCGAAGTGGGTGTAGAGGAACGACTCGCGGTGGTGCGCCAGGCACCACGCCGCCATGATCGATCCGCCACGCGACACGATCCCGGTGACCCGCTTGGCCGCCAGCGGGACATAGCGCAGCAGCACTCCGGCATGGACGGTCATGTAGTCCACGCCCTGCTCGCACTGTTCGATGACGGTATCACGGTACAACTCCCAGGTCAGACGGGCCGGGTCGCCGCCCACCTTCTCCAGTGCCTGGTAGATGGGCACGGTGCCCACGGGGACGGGGGAGTTGCGCAGGATCCACTCCCGCGTCTCGTGGATGTCCCGGCCGGTGGACAGGTCCATGATGGTGTCCGCGCCCCACCGGGCGGCCCACACCATCTTCTCGACCTCTTCGGCGATCGAACTGGTGACCGCCGAGTTGCCGATGTTGGCGTTGATCTTGGTGAGGAAGCGCTTGCCGATGATCATCGGCTCGCTCTCCGGATGACGATGGTTGGCCGGGATGATCGCCCGCCCGGCGGCGACCTCCGAACGCACCACCTCGACATCGATTCCCTCCCGCACGGCGATGAACCGCATCTCCGGGGTTGTCAGGCCCGCCCGGGCCCAGGCCAACTGCGTCCGGACGGGAGTGGGGTTCTCCGGCGAGGCGGGGACAGGTCCGGGGTGGGACCACTCGCGGCGGGTCGGCGGGAGGCCCGCGCCCAGGTCATGGCAGTCGGCCGGGTCCGCGTACGCGGTATATGGGCCGGAGGTGTCGTAGACGTCGAACGTCGTGCCGTCGGTGAGCGCGATCCGGCGCACGGGTACGCGCTGGCCGTCACCGAACTCACCGGGCACCTCGAGATGAGCCTTACTGCTGGAATGGATGGGGCCGCACGTCACGGCGTCGATCGGGGTGCCGTCGGTGCCGTCGGCGAATAAAGCTGTGCCCATGGTGTTTCCTGATCTCCCTACGCCGGCATGATCCGGACAGGTTCTACGGTCGACGACCCGGCTGGTCGTCCTCTCAGCCCGCGCATCGAAGCGGACTCCCGTGTGGATGAGTATGTGATTGTGCAGGGGCGAGCGTAACCCGACGAGTAGCATCGCGGGTGGAACACGCCCTGAAGAAGGAGTTCTGATGTCCCCTGTAACGTCGCTCAAGCTGGTCCACAACACCGATAGAGACCGCTTCGAACTGTGGGACAGCGAGACCTTCATGGGTCTCGTTGGTTACGAGAAGGACGGCGACGTCTACATCCTGCTCCATACCGTGATCGAGGAGCGGTACGGCCAGCAGGGAATCGCTCGCCTGCTGGTCAGCCTGGTCCTCACCCGCATGCGGCTCGATGAGCTCAAGATCCGGCCGGTCTGCAGCTATGTGCGGCGGTTCCTCGTTCGCTTCCCGGAATATCAGCTCCTGGTCGCCCAGCCGTGACAGGCGCCGGGCGGTGACCGTGGCCCGCGGTGACCATTGTCAGCCGGCCGACGAGCGGCGGAGAAGGGGCCGGGAGAGCGGGACGTAGTCTGACCCCAGACGACCAGCTACCCGGAGAGGACTCCCATGACCTACCCGCCCCAGGGGAACACTGCCGACGGCGACTCGACCGGTGGCGACGATGCGAGTCGGGGCTCCTACAGCCAGAACCCGTACGGCCAGGGCACATACGGACAGAGTCCGTACAGCCAGGGCTCGTACGGACAGACCGACTACGGCGCGCAGACCCCGACCGGCTACGGCGCGCAGACCCCGTCCTTTGCCGGGGCGGGCGGGTACGGGACCACCTCGGGAGCTCACCCCGGCCCGCCGTCGAACGTCGGCTGGGCGGTCGCGTCGATCCTGTTCTTCTGGCCGTTGTCGTTCGTCGCGATGACCCGCGCGCTGGACGTCTACCCGCTGTGGGCCGCCGGTCGCCACGCCGAAGCCGAGGCCGCCAGCGCGACCGCCAAGAAGCTCGGCATGATCTCACTGGGGATCGTGGCAGTCCTCATCGTGTTGTACTTCATCTTCATCTTCGCGATGGTGGGACTGGCCTCGAGCGGCTTCTAGACCCGGCCGGGTCCGCGGTTCAGGCCAGGCCCAGACGAGGGGCTTCGATCGCGGGGCACGCGTCCATCACCACGTCCAGCCCGGCATCCTTCGCGCGCTGCGCCGCAGCCTCGTCGACCACGCCCAGCTGCAGCCACACCGCTTTGGCTCCCTTGGCTATCGCATCGTCCACCACGCCGCCCGCGAGCTGCGAGTTGACGAACACGTCGACCACATCGATCTCACCGGGAACGGACGCGAGATCCGGGTAGCCCTGCTGACCGTGCACGGTCTCGGCCTTAGGATGGACCGGCACGATCTCATGTCCCAGGTCGCGGACGTAGGCGGCTATCCCGTACGCGGTGCGCGCGGAGTTGTTGGACAGGCCGGCGACGGCCCAGCGGCCCTTCTCGGTGAGCAAGCGCGTGATGACGGCGGGGTCATTGGAATGGCTCATACCCAGTTCAAGGCCCCCCGCCGCCCAGACATTCCCCGCGCGGCTCCGCCAGGCCCGTCCTCGGGGACATCGCTCCGCTCGCTGGCGCTCCCTCCGCTAGTCCCCGACAGCGTCCTTGCCGCGGCGGACGATCTTCGGGTCCGGGTCGAACACCACCTGGGGGTCCTTGTCCGGGTAGTCGAACTGGTTCAGGAAGTAGCGCATCGCGTTGATGCGGGCCCGCTTCTTGTCGTTGGACTTGATGGTGATCCACGGCGCGTGGTCGGTGTCCGTGCGCCGGAACATCTCCTCCTTGGCGTCCGTGTACTTGTCCCACTTGTCGAGCGACTCCAGGTCCATGGGCGAGAGTTTCCAGCGCCGCACCGGGTCGAGTTGGCGGATCGCGAACCGGGTCTTCTGCTCCTCCCGGGTGACGGAGAACCAGAACTTGGTCAGCCCGATCCCCGAGTCGACCAGCATCTTCTCGAAGTTGGGCGCCTGTTCCATGAACGTCTCGTACTGGGAATCGGTGCAGAAGCCCATCACCCGCTCCACGCCGGCGCGGTTGTACCAGGAGCGGTCGAACAGCACGAGCTCACCGCGGCTGGGCAGGTGGGCGATGTAGCGCTGGAAGTACCACTGATACATCTCGGTCTCGGTCGGCTTGACCAAGGCGACGACGCGGGCCTGCCGGACGTTGATGTACTCGCTGAACCGCTTGATCGTCCCGCCCTTGCCGGCGGCGTCGCGGCCCTCGAACACGATCACCTGCCGATGCCCGGTCTCGGCCTGCCAGTTCTGGAACTTCAGCAGCTCGATCTGCAGCAGGTACTTCTCGACCTCGTACTGGTTGCGGTCCAGTCGCTCGTCGTACGGGTAGTTCTCCCGCCAGGTGTCGACGGCCCGGCCGTGGATGTCGATGAGATCCGGGTCCTCGCCGTGGTCGTCGCGGACCGTGAACCCCTCGGCGCGCAGGCGGTCGATGTAGTGGCGCAGTTGGAACGTGGACATGGCTCAGTCGAGGTCCACGACGACGGGCGCGTGGTCGGAGGCGCCCTTGCCCTTGCGCTCCTCGCGGTCGATGGACGCCCCGGTCACGCGGGCGGCCAGGGCGGGGGAGTGCAGCTGGAAGTCGATCCGCATGCCCTTGCGCTTGGGGAAGCTGAGTCCGGTGTAGTCCCAGTAGGTGTAGACGCCGGGCCCGGGGGTGTGTTCGCGGGTGACCTCGCGGAAGCCCGCGCCGTCGAACGCGGCGAACGCGAGCCGCTCGGGGCCCGAGGTGTGGGTTTTGCCCTCGAAGACCTCCGGGTCCCACACGTCCTCGTCGAGCGGGGCGACGTTCCAGTCACCCACCAGGGCGATCTGGGCGGCGGAGTCCGCGGCCAACTCGGCGGCGGCGTGGTCGCGCAGGCGAGCCAGCCACTCCAGCTTGTACGTGTAGTGCGGGTCGCCCAGCTCACGGCCGTTGGGGACGTAGAGGCTGTACACGCGGACGCCGTCGCAGACCGCCGAGATGGCGCGGGCCTCCGGGTCCTGCGAGACCTCGGGATCCTTGTGGAAGCCGGGCATGTCGTCGAAGCCCAGACGCACGTCCTCGAGCCCCACCCGGGAGGCCACGGCGACACCGTTCCACTGGCTCAACCCGTGGTGGGCCACCTCGTACCCGAGCTCACGGAACGCGTCTTCGGGGAACTGCTCGTCCTTGCACTTGGTCTCCTGCATCGCCAGGACGTCGACGTCGGAGCGTTCGAGCCACGCGAGCACGCGGTCTTTCCGGGCGCGGATCGAGTTCACATTCCAGGTGGCCAGGCGCATGCGCCCGAGTGTATTGCCCTCCGCGCGGCGGTGTCACCGTGGGAGCGGCGCCGGTGTCAGTCGACGACGACGAGGTGGCGCAGCGAATGGTGCGGCTGCAGTCCGAGCTTGGCCCACAGGCCACGACCGGCGGAGTTGTCCGCGAACACGTGCAGGTGACATTCCTGCGCGCCGAGGCCCAGTCCCCACTCCACGAGCGAGCCGGTGACCACCTCGGCCAGGCCGCGGCGGCGGTGGGCGTCCGCGGTCTGCACGCAGGACACCGCGATCCGCGGGTGGCCGTCGGGTCCGGCGGTGACGGCGCCGCGGGCGAT
>NZ_JAALDN010000322.1 GCF_014144855.1 Dietzia maris
ACGGCCTCGACCCGGCCGTCCGCGCCGCCCGCATCCTCGTCGCCTGCGACGTGGACAACCCGCTGCTCGGTCCGCTGGGCGCGGCCCGCGTCTACGGCCCGCAGAAGGGCGCGATCCCGGACCAACTCGACGAGCTCGAGGCCGGCCTGACCCGCCTGGTGCGGGTCCTGCGAGCGCAGGGACTCGACGTCGACCCGGATGCGCCCGGCTCCGGCGCGGCCGGCGGGGTCGGCTTCATCGCCCGTGAGCTGCTCGGCGCCTCCCTCGACCCGGGGTTCGAGGTGCTCGGCACCCTCACCGGTCTCGAGGACGTCCTGTCCGCCGCCGACCTGGTGATCACGGGCGAGGGCCGACTCGACGACCAGACCATGCACGGCAAGACCCCGATGGGAGTGGCGGCCCTGTGCCGGTCCCACGCCGTCCCGGTGGTCGCGGTGTGTGGCCGCCTGGATCTGGGGGCCGACCGGGTCGCCGAGGCCGGGTTCGCGGCGGCGGCCGCACTCACCGAACGGGAACCCGACCTGGCCCGTTCCATCGCCAACGCGGGCCCGCTGCTCGAGGAGGTCGCCGCCGAGGTCGTCTCCCGCATCCTGCCCTGAGGCGGCGTTGTCACCAGCGGTGCGGTCAGCCGATACGCCGGCGCAGTTCGTCCACTCCCCCGCCGGACAGCTCGTCGAGGAACACCGGCCGGCCCGCCATGGCCATCACCAGCGCCAGCGTCGGCCCCTCTACCTCCGGACCTGCGCCGGCCTCGAACGGCCCGTCGGTCGCCCGTAGGCGCAGTCCCTTCACGAGCCTCGCACTGTTCACCGCGAAGTCCTGCGACGCATAGAACCGCGCGACCCCGGTCAGGGGATCGACGGGGTAGGCGCGGGTCAGGCCGAGGGGCCGGCGGATGTCCTCCGCGTGCACGATCGTCTCGCCGAGCCACGCCGCGGGGTCCCCGAAGGGTGACACGCGGAGCGACGACGAGTCGACGAAGTTCTCCAGCGTCCCGCCGGGGCTGTCGCGGAGCTGCTCCCGCATCCTCCGCCGGTTGTGCTTGTCGGTGTCGAACCCCGCACCCACGATGCTGCGGACCCACCGGACCCGGCCCGTCCGGGCGACCGCCGTCAGATGGGCGAGGACCTTCTCCACGCTCCACCGGGTGCACAGCGACCCGGTGCGCCACTCCGCGTCGCGCAATGCCCCCAGCTCGTCGGCCAGGGCCGCGCGTTCCACGTGGATCGCCGCCCACAGTCGGTCCCGGTCGGCACGGGTGCGGCCCATGAGAACTCCTCCGTCGCGGTTGGGGTGGTCTCATCGAACCACGCGGCCCCGCCCGGCGGTGTGGTCCATGATGGAACCGTCCCCGCCCCCGACTGGAGGTCGACATGCGCAAGTGGCTCCTCGGCGCGCCCCTGGCCGCCCTGGCCGCGGTCGCCGCCACGGACCTGCGGCAGACCAGGTTCCCGATCCTGCGGACGTTCCCCGTCCTCGGACACGCCCGCATGGCGCTGACCGCCATCGGACCCGAGCTGCGGCAGTACATCGTCGCCAGCAACGACGAGGAACGGCCGTTCACCCGGGATCAGCGCGACTGGATCTACGAGTCCGCCGAGTCCCGGGGGACCACGTTCGGGTTCGGTACGGACAACGATATCGAGTTCCTCGAGGGCTACCCGATCATCAAACAGCGCACCTTCAGTGACGTCACCCTGTCCGCGCTCCCCCATTCCGGACAGCAGCTCCCGCTCCCGCCCGCCAAGGTGCTCGGCGCCGCCCGCGGCCGGGCCCGCGCGTTCCGGCCGGACTCTTTGGTCAACATCTCGGCGATGAGCTACGGCTCGCTCTCCGCGCCCGCGGTCGAGGCTCTGGGTCGGGGTGCCGCCCTCTCGGGAGCCCTCCACAACACGGGTGAGGGCGGCCTGAGCCCCTACCACCAGAACGGCGCGGACCTCATCTTCCAGATCGGCACCGCCTACTTCGGGGTCCGCGACGACCGGGGACGGTTCGACATCGACAAGCTGGTCGCGCTCACCGAGAAGCACCCGATCCGGGCGATCGAGATCAAGCTCTCCCAGGGCGCCAAACCCGGCCTGGGCGGGCTCCTCCCCGCCGCCAAGATCAGCGAGGAGATCGCTGCGATCCGCGGGATCCCGATGGGTGAGGACTGCGCGAGCCCCTCCCGGCATACCGCGTTCAGCGACGTCGACTCGATGCTCGACCTCGTCGAGGACATCGCCGACCGCACCGGCCTGCCCGTCGGCATCAAGTCGGCCATCGGCGACATGACCTTCTGGGAGGAACTCGCCACGGCGATGGTCCCGCGCGACCGCGGCGTCGACTTCATCACGATCGACGGCGGGGAGGGCGGCACCGGCGCCGGTCCGCTCGTGTTCACCGACGCGGTGTCCTTGCCCTTCCGCCTCGGCTTCCCGCGCGTGTACTCGGTCTTCGCCGAGGCGGGACTCACCGACGACGTCGTGTTCATCGGCGCCGGCAAGCTCGGCATCCCGGAGAACGCCGTGGTAGCGCTCGCACTGGGCGTGGACATGATCAACGTCGCGCGGGAGGCCATGCTGTCGGTGGGGTGCATCCAGGCGCAGAAGTGCCACACCGGCGGCTGCCCCACCGGTGTCGCCACCCAGAACCCGTGGCTGGTGCGCGGGGTGGAGCCCACCGCGATGGCCGAACGCTGCTCCAACTACATCCGGTCGCTGCGTCGCGAACTCGTCAAGGTCGCCGGCGCCGTCGGCGTCCCCCACCCCGGCCTGATCGGCCCCACCGACGTCGAACTCGCCCGCGGCACCCGGGACTCGCACACGCTCGCCGAG
>NZ_JAALDN010000323.1 GCF_014144855.1 Dietzia maris
GGGCCGGACGACGCGCGGGCCGTCACCGAGATCATGGTCGCCGCCGGCGTCGCCGAGCACACCGCGGCGATCACCCCGCCGGGCGTCGAGCCGGACTAGTCGCTCCCGGCGGCCCCCGCGCGCAGCAGTCCCAGCTCGCGGTTGAGGTTGGCGTGGGCCTGCTTCTCCCACATGTCGCGACCCGCGCGGGTGAGGAACACGGATTTGCGCTCGAGCAGTCCCTCGAGCGCGGCGATCCGCCCGGCGACAAATCTCTCGCCCGGGACGTGGGCGAACTCGTGCCGCACGTCCGCGGCGTAGGTGTCGTAGGTCTCCGGGTCTGCGCCCAGGACGGCCAGGTCGGCGTCCGAGAGGACGGCCCCGTCGAGGTCCCCGGGCTCGACCCGGTGCCCGCCCATGAGACGGACGAGGCGCGCGACCTCCTCGACGGGCGCGGCGGGGTCGAGCAGTTCCTCGGCCAGCGCCGCCGACTTCTCGTTGTTCTCCGCGCCCGCGGGATCGAACACCGCGGCGTGCAGCCACGCGGCCAGTCGGACCGCCGTGGCGTCGAAGGTCTCCCCGTCCGCCTCGAGCGCGTCCACGGCCCGGAGCACCGCCCGCAGGTGCGTCTCGTTGTGGTACCGCCGCTGCGGCTCGTTCCAGCGTCTCAGCAGGTCAGCCCGCAGCTCGGGGGTGAGGAACCCGACGGGGGCGTCGAGCGGGTCAGCGGAGGCCGTGCGATCCGTGTCCATGGTCGGACTCTACCGCCGAACCTGCGCTGATCCGCGCCGGATCGGGTTACTCCTCCAGCTCCGAGCCCAGCCTCGGTGGGAACTCCTCGAGTGCGGCGAGCTCGGCGGTGTCGAACGTGCGGGCCCTGGACAGGAACCGCTTGCCGGTGGGGTTCTCGAGGCTGAACCCCGAGCCCCGTCCCGGGATCGCGTCCAGCACCAACTGCGTGTGTTTCCACGTCTCGAACTGGGAACCCGAGATCCACACGCGGACCCCGGGTGCCAGGTCCAGCTCCCCCACCAACACGTCGCGCTGCCCCACACGGAACTCACCGTCGGGATAGCACATGGGCGCCGAGCCGTCGCAGCACCCGCCGGACTGGTGGAACATCACCGGGCCGTGCCGGCCGACGAGCTCGCGGATGAGCTCGACGGCCGGCTCGGTCGCCACGAGGCGCGGCGGTAGGTCGGCGGGCGCGCCCTCCGGGGGGAGCGCCCGCGCGGCGATGCGCACGCTCCCGCCCGAGGGCAACCCGCACACGTCGTCCATCAGAAGAAGCCCTGCGGCTTGCCCGAGTAGCTCACGAGCAGGCACTTGGTCTGCTGGTAGTGGTCGAGCATCATGCGGTGGTTCTCGCGGCCGATGCCGGACTGCTTGTAGCCGCCGAACGCCGCGTGCGCCGGGTACTGGTGGTAGGTGTTGGTCCACACGCGGCCGGCCTGGATGGTGCGGCCGGCCCGGTAGGCGGTGGTGCCGTTGCGCGACCACACACCGGCACCGAGTCCGTAGAGGGTGTCGTTGGCGATGGTCATGGCGTCGTCGAAGTCGGTGAACGAGCTCAGGGACAGGACCGGCCCGAAGATCTCCTCCTGGAACAGCCGCATCTTGTTGTGACCGCGGAAGACGGTCGGCTGCACGTAGTAGCCACCCGCCAGGTCACCGTCGAGCTCCGCCCGGGCGCCGCCGGTGAGCACGTCCGCGCCCTCCTGCTTGCCGATGTCGATGTAGGACAGGATCTTCTCCAGCTGATCGCCCGAGGCCTGCGCGCCCAGCATGGTGTCGGTGTCGAGCGGGTTGCCCTGGGTGATTTTGTTGGTGCGCTCGATCGCGAGTTCGGTGAACTCGTCGAAGACCGACTTCTGCACCAGCGCGCGCGAGGGGCACGTGCACACCTCGCCCTGGTTGAGGCCGAACATCGCGAACCCCTCGAGTGCGGCCTGCCGGAAGTCGTCGTCGGCGTCCATGACGTCGGCGAAGAAGATGTTGGGGCTCTTGCCGCCCAGCTCGAGGGTCACCGGGATGAGGTTCTCGGAGGCGTACTGCATGATCAGCCGCCCGGTGGTGGTCTCGCCGGTGAAGGCGACCTTGCGGATCCTCGGGTTGGAGGCCAGGGGCTTGCCCGCCTCGGCGCCGAAGCCGTTGACCACGTTGAGCACGCCGGGCGGGATGAGGTCACCGATCACCGACAGCAGGAACAGGATCGACGCCGGGGTCTGCTCGGCCGGCTTGAGCACCACGCAGTTGCCCGCGGCCAGTGCCGGGGCGAGCTTCCACACCGCCATGAGGACCGGGAAGTTCCACGGGATGATCTGGCCGACCACGCCGAGCGGCTCGTGGAAGTGGTACGCCACCGTGTCCTCGTCGATCTGTGAGATCCCGCCCTCCTGCGCGCGGATACACCCGGCGAAGTAGCGGAAGTGATCGATCGCCAGCGGGATGTCGGCCGCCAGACACTCGCGGATCGGCTTGCCGTTGTCCCACGATTCGGCCAGGGCGATGGCCTCGAGGTTCTCCTCCATGCGGTCGGCGATCCGGAGCAGGACCAGCGAGCGCTCGGCGGCGGAGGTGGCGTTCCAGGCCGGGGCGGCGGCCCACGCGGCGTCCAGGGCCGCCTCGATGTCCTCGGAGGTGCCGCGGCCGACCTCGCAGAAGACCTGACCGGTGATCGGGGTGACGTTCTCGAAGTACTCGCCCTTGACGGGTGCCACCCACTCGCCGCCGATGTAGTGCTCGTAGCGGCTCTCGTAGGACATCACCGAACCATCGGCGCCGGGCTGTGCGAAAACGGGCATCGTGCCCCTCCTTCTCCTCCGCGCGACCCCCGTGGTCGTCGCTGTGATGTAGGACACTATCCGCGGCGGGGTTGCAGCAACGTTGCACGACGGACGATTCCGTCCGACTCCGTGCGGGCACTGCCCGACCGGACAGGCCCCCACCCGTTCGACCTGCCGGAATCCACCGCATCCCCTCGCCGCGGACGTCCCGACCGCCCTACCGTCAGCCCCCATGGAGACCACCGCGAGACCCGGGGCGACCCGAGAGATTTCCGCGATCCGGGGCGGACCGGGCCGACGCTTCGGGGCGTTCACCGTCGTGGCCGACGCCCATCGGGTACGGATCGGGCACGACCTCAGCCACGACGAGGTGAGCGAGGCGGTGATCCCGGCCATGTCCCGAGACCTGCTCGACACCGGGGTCCTCCACACCGTGGACGAGTTCCACCGGGCCGTGACCGCGCTCGTGACCTCCCGGGACGGGAGCTGGCAGGAGTGCTGGTCCGACTACTACCGGTCCTCGATCGCAGCACTGACAAACGGCCACTGCCCGTTCTCCCCGGTCCACGACCGGGCGGTGGCGGAGTTGGTCGGCGACTCGGCGCTGGAGATCGGGTGTTGCTTCGGGTTCCTGTCCCTGCGGCTCTCACGGGAGGGGGCCGGGACCATCGCGGCAGATCTGGACCCCACCGTCCTCAAGCTGCTCCGGACCTGCGCACCGGCCGGTGACACCCTGCCGACCCCCGTCTGTCTCGACGCGCGGACGACTCCCTTGGCGACGGACACCGCGGACACCGTCTACCTCGTCCACGTCCTCGAGCACCTCGACGAGGACGCCGGCTGGGACATGGTCCGCGAAGCCCTCCGTCTGGCGCGACGCCGTCTGGTGATCGCCGTCCCCTTCGAGGCGGTGGCGGTGGCACAGTACGGGCATGTCCGGACCTTCGACATCCCCACACTGACGAGCCTGGCCGCCCGGATCGCGACGGTCGGACACGGCCGGTCGGCCGGTATCCGGACGAGGGTCGACGAACACCACGGGGGATGGCTCGTGGTGGACACGTGAGTCCTCTCGCCACCCGCCCTACTCCAGCCCCGCTCGCCTCCCACCCCCGCCCGTCGCCGGTCAGAGCAACCCCTGCCGACTGGCCACGTACACCGCCTCGGCACGCCGGGAGACCTTGAGTTTGCGCAGGATGTTGCTGATGTGGAACTTGGCGGTGGTGGCCGAGATGAACAGGGCCTGACCGATCTCCTTGTTCGACATCCCCTCCGCCAGCAGCGTCAGGACCTCGATCTCCCGGGCCGACAGGGCCTCGGACGCCGAGCCCCCGCCCTTGAGAGCGTCGAGCACCATCGACGCGGTCCGGGTGTCGAAGGCGCTCTGCCCCGCCGACACCGACCGGACGGCGGTCACCAGCTCGGTGACATCCACGTTCTTGACCACGTACCCACGTGCTCCGGCCCGGACCGCACGCACGACTATCGCCTTGTCGAGGAAGGTGGTGAGCACCAGCGGGGCGACGTCGGGGAACAGGTCCCGGACCGCTGCACAGACCCGCAGTCCGTCGAGTTCGGAGCCGCTCCCTAGTTTGAGGTCGATCACCGCGACGTCCGGGCGGGTCGAGGTGATGACCTCCAGCGCCGAGTCCGCGGTCGACGCCTCCCCGACCACCTCGATATCGGGTTCCCGCTGCAGCATCAGCCGCAGCCCTTCTCGGAGGACCGCGTGATCGTCCACCAGGACGGTGCGGATCGTCGCCGGTGGGGTCATGGGGCCGGCCGCCGACGGGGTCATCGGACCGGCCGCCGGTCCGCACCGTCGACGCGGGGCGCCACCACCGTGATCGCCACCCCGCCCAGCTCGGACTCCGCGATGCTCATCACGCCCCCCACCAGTTCCGCCCTCTCCCTCATGTTGACCAGCCCGTGGCGCTCGTCGGGGGACCCGGTCCGGGCCGCTTCGAGCAGGTGGCGCAGGTCCTCCGGCCGGCCCTCGCCGTCGTCCTCCACGGTCAGACCCACGGCCTCGTCACTGAAGTCCACAGTCACCACCACTCCGTTCCCCCGCGAGTGTCTCGCGGCGTTCGCGAGCGCCTCACCGGCGATCCGGAGCAACTCGTGCTCGATCTCGTGGGTCGTGGGGAACTCGCTGCCGAGGAGCCTGACCTCGGTGGACATGCTCGACGGGACGTGGAGACGGCAGAGATCCTCGATCAGCCGACTCAGGCTCCCGTCACCGTCGTCGATCGTGCGGAGGGCGTAGATCACGGACCGCAACTGTTCGACGGCCTGGTCGGTCAGATGCACCGCCTTCTCGAGCAGCGGCCGCTGCTGCTCGGCCCGTCCCACCGCGTCGAGGCCGAGTTGGAGATGCATCCCCGCGCCGAGGACGAGCTGGGACACGCTGTCGTGGAGTTCCCGGGCCATCCGCGACCGTTCCACGTCGAGGATCCGCTGGCGATGCGCGGCGTCGAGCTCCCGGTGGGCGATCTCGAGTTCGGAGTTCCGCCGGGACAGCTCCACCACGTGCCCCCGGGCCTCCTCGTACGCCTCCTCCGCCCGCGCGAGCAGCGTCTCCTTGTCCCGGAACAGGACGGAGTTGTGCAGGGCCACGGCCGCCTGCGCGGCGAGGATCCGCAGGACCACGGTGTCGATGTCATCGGCCGGTCTCCCGGGGTGGCGCCACGACGCCAGCCCGCCGATCACCCCGCCGTGCAGGATCAGCGGCACGGTCACCGCGTCGGGGCCGCCGGCCTCGGCCACCTCGGCGGAGCGGCCGCCCCGGAGCACCGCGAGCAGGACGTTGACCACACCCTTGGGCAGACCGTCCGGCACCGGCGCGAGATCCCGCCCCTCGAACGCCACGAAGCGCCCCTCGGGGTCCACGAGGACGTGCCGTGGTTCGACGGACGGGAGCTGACCGTCCCGGAGGGCCACCAGCGCCCACTGGGCGTCGAGCTGGTCGTACGCGACCCTGAGGACGGACAGCATCAACTCCTCGGGCCCCTCGGCGGTCCGCACCAGCGCCCCGGAGACGCGATCGAGTGCGTGCATGGACCGTCGCAGCCGCGATTCGGCCGCACGGTACTGGTCGAAGAAACTTCTCTTGACCGACCGCAGGCCGAGGAGTGAGTCCAGGTCCGTGGGCCCCTCGGTCATGACGCCTCCCGATAGAGCCGTTCGACGTCCTCGAGGGTGACGGGACGCGGATTCGTGGCCATGCAGAGATCGTCGAGCGCGTGCGCGGCCAACGTGGGGATGTCCTCGCCCCGGACTCCCAGGAGCGAGAGTCCCGACGGGATCCCGACCGACGCGGAGAGGTCCCGGAAGCGGTCCGCGACCCGGTCCGTCACCTGGCCGCCCCGGGAACCGACGGTGACGCCGGCCGCGCGCGCCAGGCCGGCCATGCGGTCCGGAGGCATCACCACCCCGTTGTGTCGGACGACATGGGACAGCAGGACCCCGTTGATCTGGCCGTGGGACGAGTCGTACCGCCCGCCCACCGGGTGGCTCATCGCGTGGACCGCCCCCAGCACGGCGTTGCTGAACGCCATCCCCGCCTCGAGCGACGCCAGCGCCATGTCCTCCAGCTGCACGTGACTGAGCCTCTCGCCGGCCGCGAGCCTGTCGAGCGACCGCGCGCACAGCTCCACGGACCGCAGGGCGTGGGAGTCCGTCAGCGGGCCCGCCGCGCGCGAGAAGTACGCCTCCACCCCGTGCGAGAGCACGTCGATCGCGGTCGCCGCCCCCACGTCCTCGGGGACGGTCGCATGGGTACTCGGGTCGATGACCGTCACGTCCGGCACCAGCGACCGACTCACGATGGTCACCTTGGTCCGGCGGTCCGAGTCGTTGACCACGCAGAACTGCGAGACGTCGGCCCCACTGCCCGCCGTCGTCGGCACGGCCACCACCGGGGGCAGCGGCAGCCGGACACGGTCGACCCCCTCGTACTCGAGGACGTGCCCGCCGTTGGAGACGACGAGCGCGACCCCCTTGGCGGCGTCGATCACCGAGCCGCCGCCCACCGCCACGATCACGTCGCACCCCGAGGAGTGATAGGTCTGCGCGCCCTCGAGGATCTGGGACGCGCGCGGGTTGGGGCGGACGTCGGACCACACGACCGGCTCGGCACCCTGTGCCCTCAGCCCCTCGACGACCGTGCCCGGCCACGGGGTGAGTTCGAGCCACGGATCGGTGACGACGAGGGGGCGACGTGCGCCCAGTCCCATGGCGGCGGTCGCGGCCTCGGGCAGGGCTCCGAAGCCGAAGAGGATCTCCGGCGCGTGGAACTTCGCCACCCGGCCTTCCGACGACATGACCTCACGATAGGCCCGGGGCATCTCAGGCGAGCGAGCTTCCCAGCAGACCTGCCCGTTCGGACAGTTCCGCGGGGTCACGCGCGGTCACCACCCCGTCCAGGTATCGCGCATACGCGCTCAGTCCGCACGTGGGCCGGTTCCAGTACCTCCGGGCCTCCGGGGTGATCCACGCCATCCGGTGGGCCCGCCTGCTGATGCGGCCCACCAGGTCCTCCCGCGGATCGAGCCCGTTGCTCCGCCCGTCACCCACGATGAGGACCGAGGTCCGGGCGTCGATCAGGTCGCCGTTGCGGTCGAGCAGCTCGGCGAACATCCGGCCGTAGTCGCTGCTCGCCTCGAGATCCAGTCCGGGTGCGGACAGGACGGTCGCCAGCGCGTTCTCGCCGGACGACGACAGGAGGTGGTCCGTCACGTCGACGGGTCGGTCGACAAAGGCGACGACCGAACACCGGTTGACCTTCTGGTGCAGGCTCTGGGCCAGCCGCAGGACGAAGCCGGTGACGGGCCGGACCGAGAGCGACACGTCGACCAGGATCAGCAGCTTGAGCGGACCGGGGACGCGGGTCCGGTTCATGATGGTGAACGCCTCGCCGTCCGTCGCCCACGCCCGACCCAACGTGGAGCGAGAATCGAGCAGTCCGCGGGCGAACGGTCGCGATCGTCGGCGGGGGGCGCCACGGATGCGGCGCATCACCTCGTGGGACGCGCGTTCGAGGTCGGCGCTGTCGGTCACCTCCCGGCCACCCCGGACCTCGTCGTCGTCGACACGTCCGTCGGTGGCGTCCTCCGGGAGGCTCTTCAGGAACGCGAGCACCGCGTCGACGAACATCCCCGCCTGCTCGCCTCTCAGATCCCCGCCGTCGTCACCGTGCGCCGCATACACCTGACGGGCGTCGTAGCCGTCGAGGGTCCGCAGGACGTCGAGCGCGTCCGCCCATTCCAACGACTCCTCACCGGACACCGAGATCGCGGAGGACCCCATCTCGCCGACATGGTCCGATGACGCGCGGTCCACCTCGATCTCGTAGGTGACCGAGGACTGCCACCGCTCCGCCCCCTCCTGGACCGCGAACTCCTCCTCCCCGGTCGCGGTCGAGAAGTCTGAGTCGTCGTAGTGCATGTCCTCGTTCCGCCGGCTCGTCTCGTCTCCCTCGACCAGATCCCCGATCTCGGCCGGGTCCAGGTCCGACGGGGTGGAGGGCGAGGACTCGTCCGTGTCCAGCTCCAGTTCGTCGGGCAGTCCGCCCACCTGCGGGGCGCCGCCGTGGGCCCCTCCGGCGTCCTCGGTACGGGTGGTCAGCACGCCCAGGAAGAAGCGGTCGAACACCGCGTCGAATCCCCGGTTCTCCCGCTGGTACTTGACCGTCACCGCACGGAGCGCCGCCCGCAGGGCCTCGGGCCGGGACGTCCCGACCATCGCGAGGACTGTCCGCAGCTCCACCACCTCGGCCGGGGAGACCGCCACCTCGCGCTCCCTGAGGAGTCGGCCGAACGCCACGGAGGCGATGTCAAGGACATCCGAGGGCGAGAGGCGGGACGCCGTCCCGGTCGTCATCGCCGTCCGGTCCCGCGCCCGGCCCCGCTGCGGGCCCGACCGGCCCCGAACGCGGCGGAGGTCGACGCCCCGGTCGCATCGGCGGCCGCCCTCATGTCCCGCCCGTTCCCTGCCGGCTCCTCTCCGGGGGCGCCCCCACCGCCGAGCACGCCGCGGGCGACATCGTCGTCGGACCGGTACTTCAGAAGGGCGGCGGACAGGACCCAGCCGAGCTCCGGACCGTCTCCTCCCCACACCGACGCGGCGCGGGCCGCGTCCACCACCTCGGAGATCGACGGAGGCTTGCGCAGCGGCATCTCGCGCAGTCGCCGCGCCTTCTCCACCACATCGGCCGCCACGGTCTCCGGAACCTCCGGTGCGCGGGATCGGACGATCTCCGTCTCCCGTGCGGCGTCTGGGAAGTCCACGTGGAAGTGCAGGCACCGGCGCTTGAGGGCACTCGACAGCTCCCGGGTGTCGTTCGAGGTGAGGATCACCCAGGGGGTGGTGCGTGCGCGGTAGGTGCCGAGCTCCGGGATCGTCACCTGTTTCTCCGCGAGCACCTCGAGCAGCATCGCCTCGAGCGACTCCTCCGTCCGGTCGATCTCGTCGATGAGCAGGACCACCGGGTCCTCGGACATGATCGCCTCGAGCAGCGGCCGAGTGACCAAGAAGTCCTCACCGTGGATCCCCACCTCCATCTCCGCCAGCGCGGCAGAGGCGGCGGCGAGATCCTCGTGCACCTGCAGTTCCACCGTGATCCGATCCCGGAGCATCTGGACGTGGAGCAACTGCTTGGCGTAGTCCCACTCGTACAGTGCCCGGGCGTCGTCGAGTCCCTCGTAGCACTGCAGCCGGACTAGCCGCCGACCGAACGCGGAGGCGAGCGACTTGGCCAGCTCGGTCTTGCCCACACCGGCCGGCCCCTCCAGCAGCAGCGGCCTGTCGAGGACCGTCGCCAGGTGCACGACCGTCGCGAGTTCCCGGTCGATGATGTAGCCCGTCCCGCGGAGCGCCTCCTGCAGGACCTCCACGTCGATCACCGCGTCCGCGGGACCCACCTCGTCGGGGCGATCGTCGATGACGTCCATGGTCGGGCCCTTCCCGTGTTCTGGATGGTGGTGTCCCCCCGGGGGGCGCGCGGGACGGATCCGCTCGCCCGCCCCCGGGGAGGACCTGGTGGGGTTAGTGCGACCTGCCGGCGCGAGACGGTCAGTACGAACCGGTCATCGCGTGTTCGACCATCGGGATCAGTGACTCGACCGTGGACTCACGCGGGTTACCCGGGGTGCACGCGTCCCCCATCATGTGTTCGGCGATCCTGCGGATGTTCTCCGCCGAGGTATCGATCCTGTCGCCCTTGCCCTTGTACTTGCCCGTGTCCATCTGGTTCTTCTCGTACAGCCCGGGCGTGATCTGACTGAAGTTGTCGGGGATACCGACGTCCTTGGACAACCGGATGGCGGCCTCCACCGCGGCGTCGGCGGCCTGGACGGTCGTCATGTTGCGGGTGTCCACGCCCATCTGCGGCGCGAGTTCCGCGTAGCGCTGGTAGCGGGACGGCAGGTTGTACTCCCACACCCGGGGCAGGGCGATCGCGTTGTTCAGACCGTGGTGCGTGTCGTAGTAGGCGCTGATCGCGTGGGACATCGAGTGGATCATGCCCAGGCCGCCCGAGTTGAACGCCTGCGTCGCGATGTACTGCGCGTTCATCATCCCGGTCCGCGCCTCGAGGTTGCGGGGGTCGTACACGGCCGTCGTGAGGTTGTCCGCCACGAGTTTGGTCGCGTACAACGCATTGCCCAGCGACGGGGCGAAGTCGAGCCGCGAGACGTACGGCTCCGAACAGTGCGCGAGGACGTCGAAGCCGCAGTAGGCGGTGAAGTGCTGGGGGCAGGAGTAGTAGAGGAGCGGGTCGTCCATCGCCAGCGAGACCAGGCTGGCGTCGTCGAACGCGACCCACTTGTGCGGGTGGTCCATGTCCGAGGTGTCGGTGATCACGTAGGCCCACGAGGTCTCCGCACCGGTCCCCGCAGTGGTGGACACCGCGATGTGCGGCGGGTTCTCGAAGTTGGTGGACTTGGAGAAGCCCTGGAACTCGTTGATGTCGCGGCCGTCGTGGGCGATCACCACGCGCGCGCCCTTGGCGGCGTCGTGGCTGGAGCCACCGCCCACCGAGATGATGCCGTCGCACTTCTCCGAGTTGTAGAGGGCCGCGGCGTCCATGACGTTGTAGTCCTTCGGGTTGGACTCGACCTTGTCGAAGACCACGACGTCGAGCCCCTGATACTCGATCTTGCCCTTGAGCTCCTCGATGATCCCCGACCCGCGTAGTCCGGTGGTCATGATGAGAACCCGGGTCATCCCCAGCTTCTTGGCCTCCACGCCGAGGATGTCGTGTGCTCCGACACCCAGCAGAGCCTTGGGGAGAGGGTGGAACTCCTTGATCGGCATGTCCCAGATCTGATTCAGTTCGATCGCCATCGTGCGCCTCCTGCTCGAGCGACCCCCACCTTCGGCGGGGCGGTGAATGTGACACCGATCACTCTTGCCCGGCGGCCGCCCTGTCCGGAACAGCTACTGCGGTGTTCTGTCCACCCGGCACACACGGACAACCCGGATGGCACCGCCGCACCTACCCGAACGGACGGGCCCGGGCCGATTCGTCCCCGACATTCAGGCCACCGTCGCCGTCGCGATCCCCGCGCCCCTCACGCCCCGAAGCGCTGATCGAGGACGCGACACCGCGCCTCGGCCGCCGCGACGGTGGAGGCGTCCGCGTACCGGGACCGGGCCAGGCTCCGCCACGCGGCGAGGTCCTCCCGCCCGGCGCCGGCGACCCAGGCCCTGAGGACGGGGAGCCGATCAGCGGACAGGACCGCGGCCCGCACCATCGAGTGGAGCTCGAGCCGCAGGTCGGCCACCCCGGGAGCGTCCGAGGCCGGCAGGATAGGTCCCGGATAGGAGGCCACCGCCTTCATCACGTCCCCGGAATCGAGTGCGTCCGTGACCTCTCGGACGTCGGTGACCAGAGCGCCCGGGGCCAGGCGGTAGGGCCTCGAGGCCACCACATCCGGCCCGAACACCCGCCGGAGGCGGGAGACCTCGGCGCGGACGCTGACCTCGTCGAGCCTGTCGTCGGCGAGCAGTTCCGCGAGCGCCCCTCCCGTCAACCCCTCCGGATTCGCGTCGAGCAGGACACAGATCTCGGCATGCCTGCCGGTCAGGGCACGCCCCGCGCCTCCCGGGCCGTCCCCGTCGAGGACGCCGGCCCCCGCACCGAGCACCCGCAGCCTCACACGCCCTCCGAGGGGGTGGTCGACCCCGCCTCGCCGGGGGACGACGAGGCCGGCGGCCGTGCGCAGCTCGCCCTCGGCGAGCATCACCGTCGCCCGTATCAGCGCGAGCATCTGGTCCGAGGTGGCGCTGCTCGGGCCGGTGACGTCGATGAGCCCGATCAGTTCACCCGTGGCGGGGTCGTGGACCGGTGCCGCCGCACAACTCCATTCGTGGGCCATCTCAAGATAGTGCTCGGATCCGCGGACCCGCACCTCGGTGTCGTGCCTCAGCGCGAGCCCCGGCGCGTTGGCCCCGACCGCCTCGTCCGTCCAGACCGCGCCGGGGATGAACGCCATGGACTCCGCGCGGGACCTGACCCCGCGGTCACCGATCACCCGCAGCAGTCGTCCCCGCTCGTCCGCGACAGCGACGATGTGCCCGCTGGAGACCACCCCCGGGACGAGGACGGACTCGACCACCGGGAGGACCGACGCCATCCGGTGCTGCGCCACGTGGCGGGAGAGGTCCGGACCCTCCAGTTCGACCGACGGCGCGACCACCGTGGGGTCGATCCCCCGGTGCCTGCTGCGCTCCCACGACTCGGCCACCAGCAGGCTCGCCGCGGGTCCCGTACCCCCGAACATGACGCTAGTGTAACCCATATCACAGTAACGAGGATCACGAACCTGACGCGCCCCTCATAAACGGATCTAAATAGACCGTGCTGAACACGGATGGCGAGCAACCCTCTACACTTGACAGTGGTACAGGCCACACATGACCTAAGGATCGCGATGACGACCGAGTTCGCCACCCCTCCCGCCTCGAAGCCCTTCCCCGTTCCGAACCTGGCCAGACTGGTGTTCAAGAACGCGGAGGAGGCCCCGAACGACGTCGCAGTGCTGCGCCGCGTCGGTAGCGACTGGAAAGAGGTCACCTGCGCCCAGTACCTGGAGGAGGTCAAGGGCGTGGCCAAGGGCCTCATCGCCCGCGGCGTCAAGCCGGGGGACCGCCTCGCGATCATGAGCCACACCCGCTACGAGTGGTCGCTGATCGCCTGGGCGGCCTGGTCCGTCGGCGCGGTGACGGTGCCGATCTACGAGACCTCGTCGTCGGCCCAGTGCAACTGGATCCTCACGGACTCCGGGGCGACCGTCGCGGTGGTCGAGGACCTCGACCTGCGTGGGGTGCTCGCCGCGGAGACCGAGTGGCAGGGCGACATCCTCGTCATCGAGAACGATCTCGTCGCCCAGCTCACCGAGGCCGGCGCGGCCGTCTCCGACGAGGAGCTCGAGCAGGCCTCGCTGGCGATGGGCCACGAGGACCCCTGCGCGATCGTCTACACCTCCGGCACGACCGGCAAACCCAAGGGCTGCGAAATCCTGCACGGCGGGTTCGGCGGCGTCGTGGTGGCCGTGGAGGAGCAGCTCCAGGACGCGTTCGTACCCAACAGCCGCACCCTGATCTTCCTGCCGCTGGCCCACGTCCTCGCCCGCATCCTGGAGGTGGCCTGCTTCTACAAGCGCGTGGCCGTGGCGCACGAGCCGGACACCACCAAGGTCATCGAGCGCCTCGGCGAGATCCACCCCACCTTCCTGGTGTCGGTGCCGCGCGTGCTGGAGAAGGTCTACAACTCCGCCGCGGCAAAGGCAGAGAACGCCGGTGGCGCGAAGGCCAAGATCTTCAAGGCCGCCGTCCAGACGGCCATCGACTACTCCAAGGCCCTCGAGAACGGCGGCCGGCCGTCGGCCGCGCTGAAGGTCAAGCAGAAGCTCTACTCGAAGCTCGTCTACTCGAAGCTGCACGACGCACTGGGCGGCGAATGCGACCGCATCATCTCGGGCGGTGGGCCGCTGGGCGCCCGCCTGGGCCATTTCTTCCGCGGCGCCGGGTTCGACCTGCTCGAGGGCTACGGCCTGACCGAGTCCTCGGGCGTCCTCACCGTCAACCCGACCAACCGGGCCAAGATCGGCACCGTCGGCACGCCGATCCCGGGCGTCACAATCCGCATCGCCGAGGACGGCGAGGTCCTGGCCAAGGCCAAGACACTGTTCAAGGGCTACTGGCGAAACCCGGAGGCGAGCGAGGCCGCGTGGACCGGCGAGTGGTACCACACCGGTGACATCGGCGAGCTCGACTCCGACGGCTACCTGTCCATCACGGGTCGCAAGAAGGACCTCATCGTCACCGCCGGCGGGAAGAACGTCTCGCCGTCACAGCTCGAGGACCTGCTCACCTCCGACCCGCTGATCAGCCAGGCCGTCGTGGTGGGCGACAACCGCAGCTACATCGCGGCGCTCGTCACGATCGACCCGGAGACGTTCCCGGCGTGGCGGGACAGACACGGCAAGACCGGCGAGGTCTCGGACCTGCTGCAGGACGGCGACCTGGTCGGCGCGGTCCAGGACGCGGTGGACCGGGCCAACAAGTCGGTCTCCCGCGCGGAATCCATCCGCAAGTTCAAGATCCTCGCGGCCGAGTTCTCCGTCGAGTCCGGCGAACTCACTCCCACCCTCAAGCTCAAGCGCAAGGTCGTGCACGACCGGTTCGACAGCGAGATCGAGTCGCTGTACACCGGCGCCTAATCCGCCGATCGTGGGAGCGCCCGGGCCCGGACGGGTTCCGGGCGCTCCCACATCCGCCCGATCAGACGTACATGCCCTCGATCTGCTCGGCGTAGTGCTGCTCGACCACGTGCCGCTTGACCTTGAGGGTCGCCGTCAACTCGCCCGAGTCCTCAGTGAAGTCGCGGGGCAGTACGACGAACTTCTTGACGCCCTCGGCGTGTGAGACCTGCCGATTGGCATCGTCCACGGCGGCCTGGATCTCGGCGCGCAGCGCGGGGTCGGTGACCAGGTCCTCGACCGGCCGGCCGCTGCGATCGTTCTCCGCCGCCCAGTTCTCGAGCTCGACCTCATCCACCGTGATCAGCGCGGAGACGAACTTACGGGCCTCACCGATGAGGACCGCGTGGCCGACGAGTCGATGCGCCCGGATCGCGTCCTCGATCTGCCCCGGCGAGACGTTCTTGCCGCCGGCGGTGACGATGATCTCCTTGGCGCGACCGGTGATCGTCAGGTATCCGTCCGCGTCGAGCGAACCGAGGTCACCGGTGGCGAACCAGCCGTCGCGGACGGCCTCGGCGGTGGCCTCCTCGTTGTTCCAGTAGCGGTCGAAGATCAGCTCGCCGGCCAGTTCCACCTCACCGCTGTCGGCGATCCGGACGCTCGTCCCGGCCACGGGTCGCCCGACGGTGCCGATGCGCTGGCAGCCGGGACCGTTCACGGTGGCGGCGGCGGTGCTCTCGGTGAGCCCGTAGCCCTCGTAGACGGGCACGCCGACTCCGCGGAAGAAGTGCGAGATGCGGTCGGGCAGGGCGCCGCCGCCGGAGATGGCGTACTCGCACCGGCCGCCGAGCGCCTCGCGGATGGCCTTGTAGACGAGCAGGTCGAGCGCCTTGTACCGGGCGGCGTGCAGGAGCGAGGGCCGGCGCGCGTCGTCCAGTCCGTCGTTGCCGCGCAGACGGCTGTCCTCGATGGCGACCGCTTCGGCGCGCTCGAAGATCCCCCTCTGAACCGCGCCCTTGGCGGCGGCCTTCGTGGCGATCCCGTCGCGCACCTTCTCGAAGACGCGGGGGACCCCGAGAATCATGTGCGGCCGGAAATCGGCGAAGCGCGGGAGGATGGTGGAGGTGTCGTCCCAGAAGCCGACGGTCGCGTCACCGAGGTAGACCGTGTAGGTCACGGCGCGGGCGAGCACGTGGGCCAGTGGCAGGAACATCAGGACCTTCTTGCCCTGCTGCGCCATCGACCCGATGGGGTGGTCGAGCAGCGCGTGACACTCCGACAGGAGGTTGCGGTGGGTGATCACGCAACCTTTGGGCCGTCCGGTGGTGCCGGAGGTGTAGATGATCGAGGCGGGGGTGTCGAGCTCGAGAGTGGCCACCGCGGCGTCCAGGGTCTCGGCCTCGACGGACTCGCCGTCGGCCTCGAGGGCCTCGAGCCCGCCGTCGTCGAGGTAGAGGATCCGGGTGCAGGTGTCGGGGACGGTCGTGTCTCCGACGACGACGACGTGTTCATCGTTCTCGGCCACGAGAACCTTCGCCGCGGAGTCGGCGAGAATCCATTCGAGTTGCCCCGCCGAGGATGACGGGTAGATCGGCACGGTGATGGCTCCGGCGGTCCAGACGGCGAGATCGACCAGCACCCATTCGAGGCGGGTTCCGGCCATGAGCGCCACCCTGTCCCCGGGCTCGACGCCGGCCGCGATGAGTCCGGCCGCGATCCTGTCCACGCGCTCGACGAGTTCGGCGTTGGAGACGGATCGCCACCGGCCGTCGACGTGATGGTCGAACGGGACCGCCCGCGGCGCCGTGGCGGCGCGCCCTCGCGCCACCACCGGGATCAGGTCGGAACGTATGAAGTTTCGCTGGGCGGGGACGGTGATCTCGCGCATGCCGGAGGCGGCCTTTCGGGCGACGATGAAAATGGAGCGCAGTCGATTATCGGCCCGACGGGCGCTCGTGGCAATCAGGGGACCATTCCCTGGCCACACCCTCGTGCCATCTCGACCTATCGCGTACACTCGCGAATAGACAGACCTGTTCATTCTTCAGAACGGAACACACCATGGCGCAGATCTACTCCGACATCTCTGAGACCATCGGCAAGACCCCGCTGGTCCGTCTCAACTCCCTGACCGAGGGACTGCAGGCCACCGTCCTGGCCAAGCTCGAGTCCGCCAACCCGGCCGCGAGCGTGAAGGACCGCATCGGCGCGGCGATCATCGACGACGCGGTGGCGTCGGGCGGCCTCAAGCCGGGTGGCACCATCGTCGAGGGCACCTCGGGCAACACCGGTATCGCGCTGTCCATGGTCGCCGCGGCCCGTGGATTCAAGGCCGTGATCGTCATGCCCGACACCATGTCGGTCGAGCGCCGCGCCGTGATGCGCGCCTACGGTGCCGAGCTCATCCTCACGCCGGGCTCCGAGGGCATGAAGGGTGCGGTGGCCAAGGCCGAGGAGATCGCCGCGACGCGTGAGAACGCCGTCCTGGCGCGCCAGTTCGCCAATCCCGCCAACGTGGACGTCCACCGCCGCACCACCGGCCCCGAGATCTGGGAGGACACGGACGGCGACATCGACGTGTTCGTGGCCGGCATCGGCACCGGCGGCACCATCTCCGGCGCGGGCAACTACCTGCGCTCGCAGAAGTCGGACCTGCACATCGTCGCCGTCGAGCCCAAGGACTCCCCGCTGCTGACCGAGGGCAAGGCCGGTCCGCACAAGATCCAGGGCCTGGGCGCCAACTTCGTGCCCGAGATCCTCGACCGCGAGATCTACGACGAGGTCATCGACGTGACCCTCGAGGACTCGCTGGAGATCGCCAAGCGTCTCGGCAAGGAGGAGGGCATCCTCGCCGGTATCTCGTCCGGTGCCAACGTGTGGGCCGCGCTCGAGCTCGCGAAGCGCCCCGAGAACGCCGGCAAGACCATCGTCGTGATCGTGTGCGACTACGGCGAGCGCTACGTCTCCACGATGCTGTTCGAGGACTACCGCGACTGATGACGCCGACGTCCGATCGCCCGGTGGGGTTCTGGCGCACGCTGCGCGAGGACCTCGCCGCGGCGCGCGCCCACGACCCCGCCGCCCGGGGCGACGTCGAGAACGCCGTCGTCTACTCCGGCCTCCACGCCATCTGGTTCCACCGGCTCTCGCACCGGCTGTGGAACGCCGGCGGCGCCGGCCGCACCGCCGGACGCGTCCTGTCCCAGTTCTCCCGATTCCTCACGGGGATCGAGATCCACCCCGGCGCCACCATCGGCCGACGGTTCTTCATCGACCACGGGATGGGCGTCGTCATCGGTGAGACCGCGGAGATCGGCGACGACTGCATGCTCTACCACAGCGTCACCCTCGGCGGGGTCTCGCTCAAGCAGACCAAGCGCCATCCCACCCTGGGCGACCGCGTGACCGTGGGCGCCGGCGCGAAGATCCTGGGCCCCGTCGAGATCGGTGACGACTCCTCGGTCGGCGCCAACGCCGTCGTCGTCAAGAGCGCCCCCGCCGACTCGATCGTCGTGGGCATCCCGGGCGAGGCACGGCCTGCCAGGTCCACCAAGGAGGAACTGCGCGACGCGCAGTTCTACATCGATCCGGCCATCTACATCTGAGGCGGATCCCATCGAGAAGACCGTTCCGCACGCATCGCCCGAGTGACGGCGTGCGGAACGGTCTTCTCGTTGACGGACTAGGCTTTCCGGCTGTGCGGACGCTTCCGACTACCTACTGGCTGCGCGCCCCGCTGGCACTGCTGGCCCTCGCCTCGGTGGTCATGGTGCTGCGGGTGCCCGACGAGCGGACCCCGTGGTGGGGCATCACCGGGAACTTCCTCGACGTCAACGTCTACCGCTGGGGCGGCAGCGCCGTCCTGAACTCGATCCCGTTGTACGACGGACTGCTCTCGGGTGACGACTCCGGGCGCTTCTACCCGGAGATGCCGTTCACCTACCCGCCGTTCTCGGCGCTGCTGTTCGCCCCTCTGGACCTGGTGACCCCGCGGCTGATGGAGGCGGCGTGGCTCGCGCTGACCCTCGTCCTGCTCTATCTCGCGGTCCGGATGTGCCTCCGTGCGCTGGACTACCGCCCGGACCGGGTCACCGCCCAGGTCTCGCTGTGTCTCGCGCTCATCGCCCTGTCCACCGAGCCGGTGCGGACCACCGTGTGGTTGGGCCAGATCAACATCCTCCTCCTGGTCCTGGTCCTGGCCGACCACCTCGCCTGGAGGTCGGGCCGCCGGTGGGCGGGGATCGGTTCGGGCCTGGCCGCGGGCATCAAACTCACCCCGGCGTTCTTCTGGGCGCACTGGGTCCTCACCGGACGCTGGCGGATGGCCGTCGTCTCCGAGGCGGCGTTCGGCGGCACTGTCGCCCTCGGCTTCCTACTGATCCCCCGCGACGCCGTGCGGTACTGGTCGGGGACCCTGTTCGAGTCCCAGCGGATCGGGCACGACGCCATGTTGGCCAACCAGTCCCTGCGGGGTGCCATGGCCCGTCTCGCCGGCACGGAGATGGCGCCCACCTGGGCGTGGCTGCTCGGGGCCGCGGTGGTGGCGGCCGTCGGCCTGGGCGTCGCCGCGCTGGCCCATCGCGCCGGGCACCAGCTCCTCGCCCTGACGTTGGCCGGACTGACGATGACCATGGTCTCGCCGTTCTCCTGGGGCCACCACTGGGTGTGGTTCGTCCCGCTACTCGTGCTGACCGTGCACTACGCGATCGCCGCCCGGCGCTGGTATCTCTGGCTGCTGCCGGCGCTGCTCTGGGCGGCCACCGCGAACTGGGTGCAGAGCTTCCCCGACCCGAACTTCCCGGACGACCGCTGGGTGGCGATGGGCCTGTTCATGCTCGGCGGCGACATCCCGCCGGTCATCTACACCGTGATCACCAACGCCTACCCGCTGACCTGGTTGGCCGCGGTGGGGCTCGCCGCCCTCCTGCTCCTACGCCCCGGCCCGGACGGCGCTAGGCTGCGCGACTATGGGACGGCGGACGGCTCGTCACCCGGCGCGCAGGATCCTCGCCGCGGGTGACGTCAGGCGAGAGGTGGCGACGCTCGCCGTCGAGGAACCACTCGAGATCAGGGTCGGCGGCCAGCCGTTCGTCGTGACCATGCGGACGCCGGGCGACGACATGGACCTGGCGGCGGGCCACCTGGTCTCCGAGGGCGCCGTCTGGAACCGCGAGCACCTGCCCGAGATCTGCTACTGCACCACCGTCAGCGGACGGACCGAACAGGACTACAACACCCTCACCGTGACCCTGTCACCGGACATCCCGGAGCCCCGCTCCGCGCGGGCGTCCACCATGAGCAGCGCCTGCGGCGTGTGCGGCGTGGACTCGATCGACGAGGTCCGGCGCTCGACCCACTTCCCGGCCGAGCCGGCGGAGCCGCTCATCGATCCCGCGGTCCTGCTGTCCCTGCCCGACCGGCTCCGCGAGCACCAGCAGGTCTTCGACAAGACGGGGGGCGTCCACGCGGCGGGGCTGTTCTCCCCCACCGGCGAACTGCTGTGCCTGCGTGAGGACGTGGGGCGACACAACGCGGTGGACAAGGTGGTCGGCTGGGCGTTGCGCGAGGGGCGATTGCCGCTGCGCGGGGCCATCCTGCAGGTCTCCGGCCGGGCCTCGTTCGAGCTCGTGCAGAAGGCGTCGATGGCGGGGATCCCGCTCCTGTCCGCGGTGAGCGCGCCGTCATCGCTGGCGGTGGACCTCGCCGCGGGAACCGGCGTGACCCTGGCCGCCTTCAGCCGGGTCGACCGCGCCACCATCTACACCCACCCCGAACGCATCCGCGATTGACTCACCCCAACCCTGGCGAACTAGATACCCCCCAGGGTATCTTTCAGGCATGGTTTCCACGACTGACATTGACACCTTGGCCTCCCTCCACCAGCAGGGCGCCCCGCTCATCGATG
>NZ_JAALDN010000324.1 GCF_014144855.1 Dietzia maris
GGCGTTCGCCGAGCAGAAGGTCGCCGAGGTGGTCTCGCTCGCGCACGCCCTGGTCGACGGCCCCACACCGCGCTGGCGCCGGTTGCCGGTACTGCCCAGCGCGCGCCGCGACGACGTGCGGGCGAGGACCGCCCGGGTCGACGACGACGACAAGGTCCGCGTCCCCTACGCCGAGCGGGCTGCCCGGCAGGCCGACCGGCTCGGACTGCCCACGCTGCCGACAGCGACGCTGGGCTCGTTCCCGCAGACGCGGGAGATCCGGCGTGCCCGCAGGGACCTGGCGGACGGGCGGATCGACTACGACAGGTACTGCGACTACCTGCGCGCCGAGATCGCCTCGGTGATCCGGCTGCAGGAGGACATCGGCCTGGACGTGCTGGTGCACGGCGAGGTCGAGCGCAACGACATGGTGCAGTACTTCGCCGAACTCCTCGACGGGTTCGCCGCCACCCGCAGCGGCTGGGTGCAGTCCTACGGCTCGCGCTGTGTGCGGCCGCCGATCCTGTACGGCGACGTGGCCCGACCCGCGCCGATGACCGTGGAGTGGACCGGGTACGCGCAGTCGCTGACCGACCGGCCGGTGAAGGGGATGGTCACCGGCCCGGTGACGATGCTCGCGCGGTCCTTCTGCCGCACGGACCTGGCACTGCCCGAGGTCGCCACGCAGCTCGCGCTGGTGGTGCGCGACGAGGTGGCGGACCTGGAGGCGGCGGGGACGGCGATCATCCAGATCGACGAACCCGCCATCCGGGAACTCCTGCCGCGCCGCGGCGCGGACCGACGCGCGTACCTCGACTGGGCGGTGGGCACCTTCCGCCTGGCCTCGGCCGGGGCGCGACCGGACACCCAGATCCACACGCACCTCACCTACTCGTCTTTGCGGGAGATGAAGGCGGCGATCGAGGGACTCGACGCCGACGTCACCGCGATCGTCGCGACGCGGTCGATCGAGTGGGTACTGGAGGCCCTGGAGGACCACACACTGACCCGTCAGGTCGCGCCCGGGGTGTACGAGTCACGGTCGGGGTTCGTCCCGGACATCGACCTGCTGCACTCGAGGCTGCTCCGGGCGGTGGACGCGGTCGGGGTGGACCGCGTGTGGGCGGTGCCGGACGGGGGGCTCAAGAGCCGTTACACCTGGCAGTTGGAGCCGAGCCTGCGCAATCTGGTCGCCGCCGCGCGGCGGATCCGACGGGCGGTTGCCCCGGATCCCCGGGGTTCCAATAAGATCGGACACAGAACAAGTCTCGGGTCACGGGCCCGGGATCGGTAGTTGAGAGAAGAGGACGACATCATGGCCGGTCAGACGCTCGAGCACACTGGTGCCGCCATCGTCGAGGAGTACTACCCGCCGTACGCGACGGAGGTCGCCCCCACGTACCCGCTGTACTCGACCTCGATCTACGTGGGGTCTGTCATCCTCCTGCTGAGCATGAGCATGCTGGGCCTGCCCATCACCGCCATCGGGTACTACACGGAGAACGCCGGGGTCTCGCTGGGGCTGGTCATCGCGGCGGTCGTGGCGACCACCGTCGTCTTCCTCATCGGGCTGTTCATCTGCATGTACGGCTTCCGTAAGCACGGCCGCGAGGACGCACACTGACGGTCGACCCGGTCGTGGGTGCCGGCGCGCCCGCTCTCAGGGCGGGCGACCCGGCGACCGACGCCGAGCGGAGGTCAGCCCTCCGTCGTATGAAGACGGTTGCGACGGGGTTCCTCGTCGTGGCCGGACTGGTCTATCTGGTCGCGGAGTACGCGCTGCACAACGGCGCCGACCCCTGGGTGGGTTACGTCCGCGCCGCCGCCGAGGCGGGGATGGTCGGCGGGCTGGCCGACTGGTTCGCCGTCACCGCCCTGTTCAAGCACCCGCTGGGGATCCCCATCCCGCACACCGCGCTCATCCGCAAGAAGAAGGACCAGCTGGGCACGTCCCTCGGCGGGTTCGTGGGGGAGAACTTCCTCGACCCCGAGATGGTGAGCGAGAAGGTCCGCGGCGCCCGCATCCCCGAACGCGCCGGTGAGTGGCTGGCCGAGGACGACCACCGCGCGATGGCCTCGGACCAGGCCGCCAAGGCCATCCGTGCCGTTCTGGCCGTGCTCCGCGACGACGACGCCGTCGCGATCATCGAACGCACCATCGTCTCCCGCATCGCCGAGCCGGAATGGGGGCCGCCGGCCGGTCGGATCCTCGCCGAGCTCCTCGATGAGGGACGCCATCTGCCGCTGATGGACCTCATGGCCGACCGCGCCCACGGCTGGGTGGAGGCCAACCCCGAGACCATCGACCGCTGGGTCCGCGAGAAGGCCCCCACGTGGGCGCCCCAGTTCGTCAACGAACTGCTCTCCGAGCGTGCCTACCGCGAGCTGCGCGAGTGGACCTGGCAGATCAAGGTCGACAAGCAGCATCCCGTGCGGGTGGCGCTGATCGGGTTCGTCGAGGACTTCGCCCGTGACCTCCAGCACGACCCGTCCACCATGGCCAAGCTCGAGACGTTCAAGCACGAGGTCATGGGCCGCGACGAGGTGCGCCGCGCCGCCGGATCGGCGTGGGCGGCCGCCAAGCGCATGATCGTCGAGGCCACCGAGGACTCGTCGTCCACGCTGCGGGTGAAGATCGACGATCTCCTGGGCCGTCTGGCCGACATGCTCGTCGGGGACGGGAAGATGCGGGCGCGCCTCGACGACTACATGACCCGCACCGCTCGCTACGTCGCGGAGAACTACGCCGGCGAGGTCACCTCGATCATCTCCGAGACCGTCGAACGGTGGGACGCCGACGAGGCCTCCGACAAGATCGAGTTGCTCGCGGGCAAGGACCTGCAGTTCATCCGCATCAACGGCACGGTCGTGGGGGCCCTGGCGGGGCTCGTCATCCACACCACCACCGAGCTCATCTTCTGATCCCGGCCCAGGTCTGATCCCGACGGGCCGGTGTGACCCATCGCACCGCATCGCCGTACACATAGCGCTTGCTGTAGCAAGCACCCGTTGCTAGCGTTGGGTCAGGCGATGAGAGACGGACGCCGGAGGGAGGTGACTCCATGGCCGCACAGAGTGGACACACACACGACGAGGCTGCGGAGAGCACCGGAGCACAGGTCGATGAACCGACCGCCGCAACCCTCGCGCGTCGCAACAAGCCGACGGGTGAGGTGCCGCGTCACAGCGACCTCACCTCGCACGGTGAGGACGACAAGCGTTCGTCCGAGTCGCAGGACATCGGGTCGTTCATCCGCGCCCAGCGGGAGGCCGCCGAGGTGTCCATCCGGCAGCTCGCGGAGCGTGCCGGCGTCTCCAACCCGTATCTGAGCCAGATCGAACGCGGGCTCCGCAAGCCGTCCGCCGAGGTCCTGGGTCAGATCGCCCGAGGTCTGAGGTTGTCCGCCGAGGTGCTCTACGCCCGCGCGGGGATCCTCGAACTCAAGCAGGGGAGTCCGGTGAGGGATGCGATCCTCACCGCCCCGGACCTCACAGAGCGACAGAGGGAGGTGCTCGTGGAGATCTACGAGTCGTTCCGAGCGAACAACGCAACGGCAGCCGCCCAGGTCGTCAACGTTCCCTGAGGGAACTCCGGACGACGGCCCGCAGGGCCACGTGACACCGCACAAGAGAACACCCGCACGACACCACCGAGGAGTCAAAATGGCCGACAAGAAGCCCACTTCCAAGAAGACCGCCGCCGAGGCCGCCGAGCAGAAGGCCAAGGGCGAGGCCGTCAAGGAGCAGGCCCTGGAGGGCCCGCTCGGTCAGGCCATCGCCGCCGTGCGCACCCCGGTCTACGCCTACGTCGGGGTCAACGACCTCGCCATCCAGGCCGTCTCCGGCATGGTCGCGGACCTGCGCCGTCGCGCCGAGGAGGCCGTCACCGAAGCGCAGACCAAGGTCACCGAGCGCGTGGCCGAGGCGCAGAACCGCATCAACGAGCGCGTGGCCGGGGCGCAGACCCGCGTCACCGAGGTCCAGCACCGCGTGAACGAGGTCCCCGAGCGCGTCCAGGCCCTGCCGGCCGAGGTCGAGGAGCTCGTCACCCGCTTCCGCCCGGAGGAGCTGCGCAAGGTCGCCGACGCGTACGTCCAGGTCGCGGCCGGGATCTACGGTGGCCTCGCCGCCCGCGGTGAGGACGTCGTGAGCCGGCTCCGCGAGGAGAACCCGCAGCTCGAGGCCGGCCTGGCCCGCGTCAACGAGCAGGTGGCCCGCGCCGCCGGCGCCGTCGAGGAGCAGGTCGAACTGGGCGAGGACGCCCTCGGTACCGTCGCCCGCCAGACCCGCACGATCGGTGTTAAGGCGGCC
>NZ_JAALDN010000325.1 GCF_014144855.1 Dietzia maris
CGGGCCAGCGCGGTGCCGTCCTCCACGATCAGCGAGTAGGCGGAGACGTGGTCGACCCCGGCGTCGACGACCGCGTCGAGTGTCCGCGCCAGGTCGTCGTCCGTCTCGCCCGGGGTGCCGTAGATGACGTCGAGGTTGACGTGCTCGAACCCGGCCCGCAGGGCCTCGGCCACCGCCTCCTGCGGGCGTCCGGGGGTGTGGGTCCGGTCGAGCACGCGCAGGACGTGGGCTGCCGTCGACTGCATGCCCAGCGAGATGCGGGTGAATCCGCCCTCGCGCAGTCGGGCGAAGAACTCCGGCGAGGTGGACTCCGGGTTGCTCTCGGTGGTGACCTCCGCGCCGGGCGCCAGCCCGAAGGTCGAGTCGATGCGCTCGAGCAGGCCCACGAGGACGTCCGCGCCGACCAGCGACGGGGTGCCGCCGCCGATGAAGACCGTGTCGACCTGTGGGGGCGTGCCCGTCGCGGCCAGGGCCTGCGCGGCCCGGTCGATCTCGATGGCCGCGGCCCGTTCCCAGTCGACCGGGGAGGTCGCCGAGCCGAGTTCGCCGGCGGTGTAGGTGTTGAAATCGCAGTATCCGCACCGGGTGGAGCAGAACGGCACGTGGAGGTAGATGCCGAAGGGCGCCCGCGGATCGCGGGTCGGGGGCGCGCTCGCCAGTGTGGCGGGGTCGTGGGGCGCGGCGGTCACACCTGACCGGTCTGGGTGTCCGATGAGGTCTCATCTCCAGTCGGGTCCGGGGCGGGCAGGGTCTCGATCGGCGGGGTCGGCGTCGCCGAGATCTCGTCGTCGCCAAGGACTGTAGCCGCGGGCGCGCTGTAGGTCGGTGCCTGGGCGGCATCGTCGGGGGTACCCGGTCCCGCGGGAGCCTCCGGCGCGGTTGTCCGACGATCGGGCCCGGCCGCGGTCTGCGTGGGCGCGGTCTGCGTGGGCGCGGTCTGCGTGGTCGCGGCCGGTGTGGTCGCGGCCGGTGTGGAGGCTGCGGGCTTGGACCCGGTCGGCTTCGCCGCGCGCTTCTGCTGCGAACTCGTCGT
>NZ_JAALDN010000326.1 GCF_014144855.1 Dietzia maris
CCCCCACCAGCGCCCCCACCAGCGCCCCCGGCGGCTCCGCCGCGACCCCCACCCGGCGCATCCGCCCGTGGCGTTCGCCCGTCGGCGTGGCGCTGGCCCTGTTCTTCGGAACCAACTCCTTGTGCACGTACGCGTTCTTCACCTGGCTCCCGGCCGTGGCCGAATCGATCGGGATGACGCGCGCGGAGGGCGGGTTGGCGTTGGCGGTGTACTCGGCGATCGGCCTCGTCGCGGCGTTGGTGGTGCCGTGGGCGGCGGGCCGCTTCGAGGACCCGTACGCCGTCGTCGTCGTCTCCGTCGTGTCCTACCTGGCCGGGTTCGCCGGCCTGCTCTGGGCTCCCGGCGCGGCGTGGGTGTGGATCTGCCTGCTCGGCGTGGGACCCAGCACGTTCCCGCTCTGCCTCACGCTGATCAACCTCCGCACGCGCACCCAGGCCGGCTCCGCCGCGCTCTCCGGGTTCTCCCAGGGCGTGGGGTACACGGCCGCGTCCCTCGGGCCGCTCGTGTTCGGCATGCTGTTCGACGGCCCCGGGCTCGGGGCGGGCCTGGCGTTCCTCACGGTGGTGTTGGCCATCATGACGGTCGTCTCGCGGACCGCGTGCCGCCCGAACATGCTCGAGGACACCCTGCGCTGAGGCGTACCGTCCCCCGCGCCGGTCGCGGGCCCGGTCTGCGCGGTGCGGGGTCGACATGCCCTCCGGCGAGCGGCTCGTCCGGGCGGGCAGGGGGGATGTCGTGGTCGTGTGGTCTCATCGAGCCGTGACACAGCCCGCCACCGCCTTGACCGCCACTGCCTTGACCGCCCCTGCCCCGACCGCCCACCGCGACGCACGCACGGTCGACGAGCACGGAACGTCCTGGTCGGCGGAACTCGACGACCTCCTCGGGCGTGATTGGCCGGGTGCCCGGACGGGCAGGCAGGACCGGTGGGTCGTGCGCGGGGGCCCGGGCAGCGGGAAGACGTCGCTGATCGTCGATGTGGTGCGCTCCGCGGTGGCCGGCGGGGTGGGGATGGACGGGGTCCTGGTGCTCACCGGCTCTGCGGCGGCCGCGGCCACCCTGTTCGAACGGGCCACCCACGGGATGCCCCCGCACCTCGTGGTCGGCACCGACGCGCCCGTCCGCACCGTGCACTCCCTCGCCCACGCGGTCGTCCGGTTGGCGGCCGCGC
>NZ_JAALDN010000327.1 GCF_014144855.1 Dietzia maris
GGCTGCCCGCCGGCGTGGGCGGCCGCCTGGTCCGCGCCTACCTCGCGGCGGTGATGGAGTGACGGTGATGGAGTGATTCAGGCGAACTCCGCCTGGATCTCGGCAGACGCCCGGAACCACCGACCGATGTACGGCACCGCGATAGGAGCGGGATTCGCCCGGAGGTACCACACGAACCAGTCGGTCAACCCGTCCCACTGGGCGTGATCGCCCGGGGGATGGAGTCCCCATCCCAGTTCGGTGAGCGTCCAGTGCGCTTTGGCGGAGTTGCGCAGCATGGATGTCGTCACCCAGTTCGCCTCGGTGTCCTCTCCCCCACGGGACACCGGCTGCAGGTGGTCGATGGTCGGGAACAGCTCCCAGAACGCGAAGTGCGATCGCGACATCGCCCAGTTCGGATCCGCGGGGAAGTCCTCCGGAAGCAGTACGGAGAGCAGCCGTAGGGCCCCGGGGTTGACCAGACGCGTCCCGCTGTAGCGGTCGACGAACCCGTCGCGGTAGAAGAGACGCAATGACCTCCGTTCCGTGTAACTCCGGGACGTCTTCTCCACGGGCACGAACGGGTAGCGGAGGCGGAGTATCCGACTGCCTTCGTCAAGCCCAACGGTCGCGATCGCATCGGCGACATCCGCCAGCACATCCGCCTTGTCCTCGAGCTCCGGCGCGGCCACTCGTGCACCAGGGACATCGCGGGTCGCGTCATCCATCTACTCGCCCTCCACTCCGGGTTGCGGTCTTAATCCCAGTGTGAGCGGCCCATACGACAAGCGCCCCCCGACTCGAGATCGGGGGGCGCGGTCCGCATACGGGGCGACGCCTCAGACGAGGACCGCGACCGCGACGTTGACGATGCCCAGGACACCGGCGACGTGGGTCAGGGTCGCGGTGCTGCCCTGGGCCTTGGCCTCCTTGCGGACGCCGATGATCGCGACGACGAGGATGACGATCGCCACCAGCAGTTTGATACCGATCTTCATGTGGTTGAGGTCAGCGTCCTGCATCTCGCGCAGGCCCACGAGCAGCAGTCCGGTCACCACCTGGAGGATCGCGCCGTGCAGGATGCCCTTCGCCATGTAAGGCGCCTTGATGGTGGCGAGCCAGCCACCGATGATCCCGGCGAGACCGATGAAGTGCAGGATGAGGATGATCTGGATGACAGTGTCCATAAGGCGTATTGTCTCAGGTCAAGGCGGAATCACCGCAGGTAAGGGTCTCCTGTGTGACGCCCGACTCGGTCGGCCTGGATGCTGCGTGTGACGCACCCCGACGGGCGGCGCCGCTAGTTGGTCTCGTGGCTCGAATGCGGCAGGACGACCACGGGGCAGTGCGCGTGCGCCACGACGTGCTGACTGACCGAGCCGAGCAGCATCCCGGCGAACCCGCCTCGTCCGCGGCTACCGATCACCACGAGCCGGGCGTCTCCGGATGCCGCGATCAACGCTTCGGCCGCGTGGCCCTGCAGGACGGCCGGCTTGTACGAGGCGTCGTCCCCCAGGGCGTTGCGCACCGCGTCCGCGAGCATCTCGCGCGCGCTGCCCTCCAGCTCGGAAGAGTCTTCCCAACCGGCCACGGCATAGGGACCGTAGATAGGCGGCAACTGATACGCGGTCAGGGCGATCAGCGGCGCGTCGAGCGCGGTCGCGTACTCGGCTGCCCACTTCAGGGCCCGTAGCGAATCCGGTCCACCGTCGACTCCGACGACTACTGGCCTGGTGTCCATGAGCTGTCCTCCTCCGGCGAGATGCCGACGGTGCCCCGGACTGTCGTGCACCGACGACACCTTCCACCGTAGACCTGCCGGAGAGGTCCCGTGAGGTTACGCGAGTTCGACGGTCACATGCGCGAACGTCCGCGTGCCCTCGCTGCGCTGGGTTACGCGAGTTCGACGATCTCCATGTACTCCTGGCTCCATAGGTCCTCCGTGCCGTCCGGCAGGATGATGACCCGCTCCGGCTCCAACGCCTCGACGGCGCCGGGGTCGTGCGTGACCAGCACGACCGCACCCTCATACGTCCGAAGCGCATCGAGGACCTGCTCGCGCGAGATCGGGTCCAGGTTGTTCGTGGGCTCGTCGAGCAGGAGGACGTTGGCTGCCGAGGACACCAGCCCGGCCAGCGCCAGACGCGTGCGCTCACCACCGGAGAGCGTGCCTGTCGGCTGCTCGAGTTGGGGGCCGGTGAACATGAACGCCCCCAGCAGGCTGCGCAGCTCCTGCTCGCCCGCGTCCGGCGCGGCGTGGCGGATGTTCTCCCACACGCTGGCGTCCATGTCCAGGGTGTCGTGCTCCTGGGCGAAGTAGCCGATCTTGAGCCCGTGCCCGGAGACGACGCCGCCCTCGCCGTCGGTCCGTTCCACACCGGCGAGCAGTTTGAGCAGCGTCGTCTTGCCGGCACCGTTGTAACCCAGCACCACCACGCGGCTACCCTTGTCGATCGCCAGGTCGACTCCGGCGAACACCTCGAGCGAGCCGTACATCTTGGTCAGGCCCTTGGCGAACAGCGGCGTCTTGCCACAGGCCGCGGGAGTGGGGAACTTGATCCGCGCGGCCTTGTCGGCCACGCGGACCTCGTCGAGATTGTCGATCATGGCGTCAGCACGCCGGATCATCTGCTTGGCGGCGGCCGCCTTGGTGGCCTTGGCGCCCAGCTTGGCGGCCTGCATCTTGAGCTGCGAGGCCTTCTTCTCCGCATTCGCCTTCTCACGTCGGCGCCGGGCCTCGTCCGTGGCGCGGGCGTCGAGATACTTCTTCCACCCCATGTTGTAGGCGTCGATCTCCCCGCGCACGGCGTCGAGGAACCACACCTTGTTCACCACGGCCTCGAGCAGCTCGACATCGTGGGAGATGATGATCAGCCCGCCCTCGTGCTTCTCGAGGAACTGGCGCAGCCAGGTGATGGAGTCGGCGTCGAGGTGGTTGGTGGGCTCGTCGAGCAGCAGCATGGTCTGCGACTTGCCGGCACCGTCGGAGGCGGCGAACAGGATCCGCGCCAGCTCCACGCGTCGACGCTGACCGCCGGACAGGGTGCCCAGATTCTGGGTGAGGATCCGGTCCTCCAGCCCCAGGCTGTTGCAGATGCGGGCGGCCTCGCTCTCGGCCTCGTACCCGCCGCGGGCGGAGAACTCGTCCTCCAGGCGCCCGTACCGGCGCACGGCCTTGTCCATGGCCTTGTCGTCCGGTGCGGAGACCATCTGCTCCTGCGCGGCGGTCATGTCGGCCATGATCACGTCCAGCCCGCGCGCCGAGAGCACCCGGCTGCGCGCGAGCTGGTCCATGTTGCCCTCACGCGGGTCCTGCGGCAGATATCCCAGGTCACCGGTCCGAACGACCTTCCCGGCGTAGGGTTCACCTTCGCCGGCGAGGATCCTCATCGTCGTCGTCTTACCCGCGCCGTTCCGTCCCACCAGGCCGATCCGGTCGCCGGGCTGGACCCGCAGCGAGGACCCGTCCATGTGGAGCAGGGTGCGCACGCCGGCGCGCACCTCAAGGTCGTCGATGGTGATCACGTGCGCGGGTACCTCGCTGTAGCGTTCGGGGAAGAGTCGGCGGCCCGCCCGCTGACGAGTCCGGGCCGACCTGCCACTCTACCTGCGGCGCGAGTGTGCCGACGAGTCCGGTGACGTGGGTCTCCGCGACCAGAGAGCGTGCGCCGGGTTCGCCTTCCGGCGGATTCTCTTGCCGCGCGTCGGTCGCTGCGACCTGTGGGCGGCCTGACTGGCGTACGTCGGATGAGGTCGGCGCCTTGGCGGCGTCGCGTTCTGCTGGCCGCGGCCCGTCCGCTGTGTGCAGCCGCTCCTGGCCCTGGCGTCTCGCTTCTGCAGATGTCCACGACAGCCCTCCTCGCCCCTCACGATGGCGTCTCGCCTGCGCATCGGGGCAGGCCAGACGCCATCGTGAGGGGCGACTGCAAGAGCCTGGCCACCCCGCCCGGCCTGCCTTCAACCCGCGCTGCGCCCGTACAGGTTCTGCACGCTGCGGCCGATCGGACCGTGGTCGTCCGAGAGCAGCGTGTCGGTGAGTGCCCCGTGGCCGGGCCCGCCGATCGTCTCCGAATCCAGGCGCACCCAGCCGGGCTCGGGCTCGCGGTGCAGGGAGACCACCAGGTCGCAGTTGATCGTCGGGTGGTCGACCGGGTCGGTGGCCAGGGAGACGCCGCTCGCGGAGTCCGCCACCACCACGGTGTGCTGCCACCCGGTCATCCGCTCCCCGGCGACCAAGTCGACCCGCGACCGCCCCCACGCCCGGGCCGGACCCAGTTCGTCCCCGCCGCCGGATTCGTAGGAGAAGTCGACCACGGAGAGGTACCCGCCGGCGTGGGCGAAACTCATCATGGGATCGCGCTCGCGCCTCTCGGGCACCGGCGGCGCCGCGTGATCGCCCACCACGGGATAGTCCGCGGGCGTGCGCCGCATCAGCCAGCCGCGCGCGACCAACGTCGACCGGCCGCCCACGGACGCGGTCGCCTCGAGCAGCTCCACGCT
>NZ_JAALDN010000328.1 GCF_014144855.1 Dietzia maris
GCTCGGCTGCGGCGGGTTCCGCTGCCGCCGGGTCGATGGGCGCGGGTTCGGTCGGGGCGGGTTCGGTCGGCGCAGGTTCGGTCGGCGCAGGTTCGGTGGGTGCAGGCTCGGTGGGTGCAGGCTCGGTGGGTGGCGGTTCGGTCGCCGCGGGCTCTGTGGGCGGTGGTTCTGTGGGCGGTGGTTCTGTGGGCGGAGGGTCAGTCGGTGGTGGCTCGGTCGGTGGTGGTTCGGTCGGTGGCGGTTCGATCGCCGCGGGTTCGCTCGGGCTCGGCTCCTGACCGCCTTCGCGCGGCGACGAACGCCGCGATCACCGCGGCGGCGGCGTACAGCGCGGCCGGGACCAGCATCAACGACACCGACCGTCCGTCGGCGGGCACCAACGGCAGGACCGCGACCATCCCCACGACGAACGCCGAGTTGAACAGCGCGTCCTGCAGTGCGAAGACCCCGCCGCGGCGGGCGTCGGGGACGTCGGTCTGCATGGCGTTGTCCGCGACGAGCTTGACCACCTGGGCGCCCAGACCGATCGCCACCGCGCCCACGACCAGTGCCGTCGGGTCGAGGGTCGGGCCGACCGCGAGCTGCGCGACCCCCGACAGCACCGCGCCCGATGCCACGACGACGATCCGCCGCCGACGGGCGATGGCCCAGGGGGTGACGACGGCGGCCAGGCCCATTCCTGCGGCCACCGCCGCCGACATCAGTCCGAATCCACCCATCCCGGCCACGACAGGGCCGCCCACGCCGCCGGACTCGGCGTCGCGCAGTAGCAGGATCGCCAGCATCGTGGTGATCCCGAACGCCGCCCGGCCGAGCGTCACGCCGGTCAGCGACACCCACACGAGGGCCGTGGACCGGGCGGCCCGGACGCCCTCGGCCAATCCACCGGCGAACAGGGACAGCGCATCTAGTGCCACGCCCCGGCCGGGATCAGCGCTGAGCTCGTCGTCGTCGGGTCCCAGGTGCCGGCGCGGCAGCGCCAGGATCGCCCACACCCCCACCAGCGCGGCGACCACGGACGGCACGAGGGTCCACGACACCGCGGCGTCCCCGGCGCCGAGGACGGCCAGGACGGCGAACTCCGCGACCGCGCCGACGGCCGTGATGATCGACCCCACGGTGACCAGAACCGAGTTGGCGCCGGCGAGGATCCGGTCGGGCACCACCTTGGGCATGGCTGCGGTCATGCCGGTGTTGATGAGGCGGCCCAGCCCGATGGCCACGAGCGAGAGCGCGAACAACATCGGCAGGCCCGCCCCCGTGTGCACGGCGCCGGCGGCGACCAGCGCGATGGTCGCGATGATGGCCACCGTCCTGACCAGCGCCGCGACCGCGACGACGACCCGACGATCCCAGCGGTCGAGCGCGGCGGCGGCGAAGGGTCCGACGACCGAGTACGGCAGCAGCATGACGGCGAACCCGCCGACGATGGCGGCGGGCGTCGTCGCGGACTCGGGGCTGAACAACACGATCCCGCCCAGCGCGGCCTGGTGGATCCCCTCACTGAGCAGGGCGGCCAGGCGCGCCGTGGACAGCCGGCCGAGGCCGTCCGACTCCCGCAGTGCGGCCGCCAGTTGTCCGCGCGGGGGGCCGACCGGATCGGCGGACAGTGAGGTCACGCGAATCACCGTAGCGCTCGCCGCACGAGCGGCGACCACCGCGGCGGGACCCGATCGAGGGGACGCGCGTGTGGGTCGTCGGCCACGGGGGCATCATGGGGACATGGACACGGGACCGGACGATCTGGGCGGCGGCGGCCTGTTCGGCGACCGCCTCTACTCCGCGATGGACAAGCGTGATCCCGTCGCCGGGTCGCTGCTCATCGCGGCGCCCGACATGCCCGATCCCAACTTCCAGCGCGCGATCATCTACATGATCGAGCACGACCACTCGGGCTCCCTGGGCGTCGTCATCACCCGCCCGAGCGAGACCGAGGTGGAGTCGATCCTGCCCGCCTGGGCCGAGATCTGCGCTCCCCCGTCCGTCTTCCACATCGGCGGTCCCGTCAAACCCGACACCGGGATCGCACTGGTGGTGCTCGGCTCCGGCGTGGACGGTGACCGGTTCGTCGGGCTCCAGCAGATCGAGGGCCGGGTGCACGTGGTGGACCTGGACAGCGACCCCGATCTCCTGCGCGACCACGTCGAAGGGATGCGGGTGTTCGTCGGATACACCGGCTGGGCCCCCGGGCAGCTGCAGGACGAACTCGACCGCGGCGACTGGTACGTCGCCCCCAGCCTGCCCAGCGACCTGCTCGCCCCCGCCCGCGTCGACGTGTGGGGTGCGGTACTGCGGCGTCAGGAGATGCCGCTGCCGCTGTACGCCACCTTCCTGCAGGACGGGGACGTCAACTGACGGCCGGCGCCCCGGATGAGTCTCATTATATGGGAGACAGTTTCTAGTTTGTGGGATCGAGTCTAGGCTCGTGCAGGTGGAGACGGTGAAGCATGAGTCGACCGCGGTGACCCCGCGGCACTGGCTGGTGCTGGCGGTCGCCACGTTCGTCGCCGCGTCGGGCTCGGCGTTCGTCGTCGGCGTGGGCTTCCTGCTCCCCCACCTCACGACCGTCGAGGGGCTGTCGCTCTCGCGGGCCGGGGTGCTGGTCGCGATGCCGCTGGTGGGCATGGCCACGGCGCTGATCGCCTGGGGCTGGCTCGTCGACCGGACGAGCGAGAAGCTGGTCCTGGTCTCCGGCTCGGTCGGTGC
>NZ_JAALDN010000032.1 GCF_014144855.1 Dietzia maris
AGTCATCGCCGACGAGCTCGAAGTCGTCGTCGTCGCCCTCCCCCGCCTCGATCCGCGCCAGCGCCTCCAGTCGCCCGCCCACGCCGAGCTCATCGGCGAGGGTGCGCTCCGCCGGGGCGTCGGCGAGCAGTTGCGGCAGGTATCCCACGGTGGGCGGGCCCGCCGGATCGCCGTCGACGGTGATCGAACCGTGCGTCGGCCGACGTTCGCCCGCGATGAGGCGGAGCAGGGTGCTCTTGCCGGCGCCGTTGCGACCGACGAGGGAGGTCAGGCCGGGACCGACGGCGAGGTCGAGCCCGTCGAAGAGTGGGGTGTCGTCGGGAAACGCGTACGCGACGTCCGACAGGACGAGGAAAGACATGCGTGCTCCAGGAGAGGTGGCGTGTGGCCGGGACTCACCTGCGGTTCAGCACTGTCCTTCGATCTCCTCGTCTCATTCCCCTCGGCTCCGCGCCCCTCGCGGCCCCGGGTCTCCCCGGAGTCGCGCCGTGCGCCCGACCGACGTTCACGCTGAAGCTACACCGCGGTCCCGGCGGCGGCAAGAGCCGGATTCTGCACGAACCCGCGCCCGCTCACCACGACCCTGCGCCCGTTCACGGAGTTCCGGCGTCTCCGCGGGCGGGACGGTCGATGCGGCAGATCGCGTGGAGGGGCGTGTCACCGGGGTTGTCAGGCGTGAGCTCCGCGTCCGGCAACCGCCGGAACCCGGCCCGGAGCAGGGCACCCCAGGATCGCGGGTTCTCGATGTTCACGGGAACGATCACGCAGCTCGCGCCGGGGTGGTGAGCCCAGATCTCGGAGACCGCCCGGGCCGCCATCGCCGCACCGGCGCCCCTGCCGCGTGCCGCCGGTTCGGCGATGCATTCCGTCTGTGCGTCATCGAGGTAGGGGCCGAAGTCCTGTTCGACCCGGTCCGGCGAGTTCTCCGACCACCATCGTGCGACGAGCGGCTCGGCCAGCCAACGCGCGAGCGTCGGCAGGTCGTCGCGGGTCAGCGGACGGAACCTCACCTCTGGAGCGGCGGTCTCCACGGCTCCAGCGTGGACCCGGCCGGGACTCCTGCCGAGGGTGTGACGGCGCGAGTGTGACGGCGCGGGTGTGACGGCGCGGGTGTGCCGGCGAAGGGGGGACGGCGAGAGCTACATGAACGCGCTGGGCGGCAGGCCCTCGCGGCTGCTCATGGGCAGTTCCTTCTCGAGCCGCTCCATGAAGAAGTGCGACTGCACCGCGGTCCAGATGTTATTGGTGAGCCAGTACAGGCCGATCGCTATGGGGAAGTTGAAGAAGTACGCGCCCACGATCGGGAAGAACGGGAACAGGTACATCATGATCTTCATCGACTGGTTCATCGACTCGGTCATGGACTCGGCCATCGACTGGAAGTCCTGCGGCTTGGCCGCCGCATCAGCGCCTGCTCCAGCGCCCGGACCGGCCGCGCCGGCAGCGCCCGCGGTGGCGGGAGTGCCCGGGGTGCCGGCCGTACCATCG
>NZ_JAALDN010000329.1 GCF_014144855.1 Dietzia maris
GCCGCCGCGGAGGTCCCGCTGCTGCGCCTCGAGCGACCGGGGTGGGCCGCCGCCCCCGGTGCGGACGGCTGGCACTGGGTAGACGACCACGACGAGGCCGCCGCTACCGCGTCCCGCGTGGGCCGGCGGCCGTTCCTCACGATCGGCCGGCAGTCGCTGGACAGGTTCGTCGGCCCGCTCGCCGAGCACCACGCGCTGGTCAGGGTGGTGGACCCGCCGGAGGTGGATCTGCCCGCGCGGTGGCGGCTGCTGCTGAACCGCGGCCCCTACTCTGTGGAGGGTGAGCGCGAGCTCTTCGCCGATCACGGTGTGGACGTGCTGGTCACCAAGGACTCGGGCGGCGGTCACACGTGGTCGAAGATGGCCGTGGCCGACGAGCTCGGCGTACCGATCGTGGTGGTGCGGCGGCCCGGGTCCGCGCCGGGCGTTCCGGTGGTGGACAGTGCCGCTGCCGCCGCGGAGTGGGCTCGCAGCCTGGATTGAGGATGTCGCCCACGCGCGAAGGGTGGCACAATTGTGTACATGTCCACCGAGCCGCTCCGTGAGGTCCGGGCCAATTTCAGCGACGTGGTCGACCGTGTCTCCAAGCACCACGAGCGCGTCACCGTGACCAAGAACGGACGCCCGGTGGCCGTGGTCATGAGCCCGGACGATCTCGCCGCTCTCGAGGAGACGCTTGATGTCCTCTCCGACCCGTCAGCGTTGGCAGATATCCGGGAGGCCGATGCGGCGAGGACGCGCGGAGATGTAGTGCGCGGCGTCGATGCCGTCCGGGCCCTCCGTCCGTAGGCCGCGCGGTGGAAGGCTACGAGCTCGTAGTCGCCCCACCCGCGTCTCGGGCGATCCAGCGGGGCCTTCCGGAGAACATCGCCTCGGCGGTTGTCGAATTCCTCACCGGGCCATTGATCGCGAACCCGCGGCGAGTGGGTAAGGAACTGCGGAGGGAGCTGAGCGGCGTGTACTCCGCCCGTCGCGGGACCTATCGCATCCTGTATCGGATCGACGACGACGCCAGAGAGGTCCTCGTTCTCCGGGTCGAGCACAGACGGGATGTGTATCGGTGAGCGCGGTCTGAGCGGCCGGTGTCGTCGGACAGCGCGCTCGTCGTCGCGGAGTCAGACCAACTCGGCGGTCGTGCCCATTCCGCGGTCCGCCACCCGGGCGAAGCGCCGCGCGTGCGCCGCGAACCGGGCCGCCATCGCCGGATGCCCGGCCCAGTGCGTGTGCAGGTAGGAGGCGTGGACCGACCCGCTGACGAAGCCCTCCGGTCCGGCGCTGCTGGTCCAGGCCGGAGCCGCGCCCGG
>NZ_JAALDN010000330.1 GCF_014144855.1 Dietzia maris
CGCCCGGGGCGTCGGTCATCCGGCGTCCCGGACGGCATCGCGCAGCGCGGACACCGCAGTGTCGATCCCGGCCGGGTCGGACCCGGCACCCTGCGCCATGTCCGGCTTGCCGCCGCCACGGGCACCGAGCGCGGGCGCGATGGCCTTGACGAGATCGCCGGCCCTGAGTCCGCGATCCTGCGCGGCGGGGCTGACGGCGATGACGAATGGGACCTTGTCCTGCGCCGGGGCGGTGAGGAACACGACCCCGGCCTCCGAGCCGAGTCGTCCCTTGAGGTCGGAGGCGAGGGTGCGGAGGTCTCCCGCGGCGCCGCCGGGGGTGCTGTGGGCGAGGAACCGGATGCCACCGAGGTCCTCGGCCGAGTTCAGCAGGTCGCCGGCCTGGGCCGCGAGCTGGGAGGCCCGCAGGGATTCGAGCGCCTTCTCGGCCTCACGCAGTTTCGCGGTGAGGGCGGCGACGCGGTCGGGCAGCTCGTCGGTGGGCGCCTTGAGCGAGGCGGCCAGCCCGGACACGAGCGCCCGCTCGCGGGCCTGGTGGCGGTAGGCGTCCATGCCCACATAGGCCTCGACACGCCGGATCCCGGAGCCGACGGACGCCTCCCCCAGCAGGCTGACGGGCCCGATCTGCGCGGAGCTGGACACGTGGGTCCCGCCGCACAGTTCCATGGAGAAGGGGCCACCGATCTCCACCACGCGGACCCGGGAGCCGTAGTTCTCGCCGAACAGGGCCATGGCGCCCATGCGCTTGGCCTCCTCGAGGGTGGTCTCCACGGTGTTGACCCCGTAGTCGGCGTCGACGGCGGTGTTGGTGACCTCCTCGACCTGCGCCAGGACGTCCGAGGGGATCGAGCCGGACCAGTTGAAGTCGAACCGCATGTAGCCGGGCTTGTTGAGCGAGCCGGCCTGGACGGCCTCCGGGCCGAGGATCTGCCGCAGTGCGGCGTGGACGAGGTGGGTGGCGGAGTGCCCCTGGGTGGCGCCCTTGCGCCACTCGGGGTCGACGGCGGAGGTGACGAGCTGACCGGCCTCGGCCTCGCCGCCGGTGAGGACGCCCTTGTGCACCCAGAGCTTCTTGCCGATCTTCTGGACGTCGTCGACCCGCATCTGGAAGCCGGCCGTGGAGATCATGCCGCGGTCGCCCAGCTGTCCGCCGGACTCGGCGTAGAACGGGGTGCGGTCGAGCAGGAACTCCACCGCGTCCCCCTCGCGGGCGACGTGGACGGCCTCGCCGCCGGAGACGATGCCCAGCAGCCGCGACTCGTCGGTCAGGTCGGTGAAGCCGGTGAAGACGGTCTCGCCGGCGTCGAGGAAGTCACGGTAGACGGACAGGTCGGCGTGGGCGTGCTTCTTGGCCCGGGAGTCGGCCTTGGCGCGGGCGCGCTGCTCGGACATGAGCGAGCGGAAGCCCTCCTCGTCCACCTGCAGCCCGGCCTCGGACGCCATCTCGAGGGTGAGGTCGATCGGGAAACCGTGCGTGTCGTGCAGAGCGAACGCCTGGCGGCCGGTGAGCACCGCGGCGCCCGACGACCGGGCGTCGGAGGCGGCGCGCTCGAACAGCTGCGTCCCGGACTCGAGGGTCTTGAGGAACGCGACCTCCTCGGCCACCGCGATCCGCTCGATCCGGTCGTACCCGGAGACGGTCTCGGGGAAGGACGGCCCGATCGCGTCGCGGACGGTGGCCATGAACTCGGCCATCGTCTCGCCGGTCGCCCCGAGCAGTCGCACGGAGCGGACGATGCGACGCAGTAGACGGCGCAGGATGTACCCGCGGCCCTCGTTGCCGGGCGTCACGCCGTCGGAGATGAGCATGTAGGCGGTGCGGGCATGGTCGGCGACGACGCGGAACCGCACGTCGGCGGCGCCGTCCGCACCGTACTTCGCGCCGGACAGTCGCTCGGCGGTCTCGATGACCGGGCGCAGCAGGTCCGTCTCGTAGACGTTCTCCACGCCCTGGAGCAGGAACGCGACGCGCTCGACGCCCATGCCGGTGTCGATGTTCTGCTTGGGCAGCGGGCCGAGGATCTCGAAGGCGTCCTTGCCGGTGCCCTCCCCTCGCTCGTTCTGCATGAACACGAGGTTCCAGATCTCGATGTAACGATCCTCGTCGGCCTCGGGCCCGCCGTCCACCCCGTAGGCGGGCCCACGGTCGTAGAAGATCTCCGAGCACGGTCCGCACGGGCCGGGCACGCCCATGGACCAGTAGTTGTCCGCCATACCGCGGCGTTGGATGCGCTCCTCGGGCACCCCGATCACGTCCCGCCAGATGCCGTGGGCCTCGTCGTCGTCGAGGTACACGGTGACCCACAGCAGCGCGGGGTCGATCCCGAACCCGCCGGCGTCGACCGGGGTGGTCAGCAGCGACCACGCATGCCGGATGGCGCCTTCCTTGAAGTAGTCGCCGAAGGAGAAGTTCCCGGCCATCTGGAAGAAGGTGTTGTGGCGGGTGGTGATGCCCACCTCCTCGATGTCGAGGGTGCGCACGCACTTCTGGATGGAGGTCGCGGTGGCGAACGGCGGGGTCTCCTGGCCGAGGAAGTAGGGCTTGAACGGCACCATCCCGGCGTTGACGAACAGCAGGTTGGGATCGTCCAACACCAGAGACGCACTGGGGACCTCGGCGTGGCCGGCCCTGACGAAGTGCTCGAGGAAGCGGCGCCGGATCTCATGGGTCTGCACTGGGGGCCTCACTGGTCGTCTACTGGTGGTCTCGGGCGAGGTCCCAGCCTACCGCCGCGCCCGGGCGGGACCGGGAACGAGGTGGGCCGGGACGGACCTGACGACGACGACGAGGTGGGCGGCCCCGGGAACGCCAGCGGGCGCCCACCCGGCCGAACCGGCGAATGGGCGCCCGGTGCAGGGCGGGCCCTGCCTGATGGACGGTCAGCGCGGCATCGGGGGCAGGACGATGCCGAAGTTGGCGGCGGTGATGAACGCCTCCCGGGGCAGGAGCCCCATGCTGTGTGCCCCCGTGCCCCAGACCCCGATCGAGGTCGCGACACTGACGAGCGTGGACAGGAGATAGGCCATAGTTTCCTCCAGGGTGAGCGGCGTGATTAAAGTGCCTGGTCAAGCACTTATTAACGATACTCACATATTTCTCAAGAACTGGCTACGTCTCTGTTCGTATGATCTTGCGGAGCTTGTCCACCCGCGCACCCAGCTCCCGCTCGTGCCCGTGCGGGCTCGGCTCGTAGTAGTCACGCCCCACCAGCTCGTCGGGCGGGTACTGCTGCGCCACGACCCCGGCGGGCGCGTTGTGGGCGTAGCGGTAGCCCACCCCGTTGCCGAGGCCCTTCGCCCCGGCGTAGTGGCCGTCCCGTAGATGCTTGGGCACCTCGCCCACCCCGCCCGCGCGGACATCGGCCATCGCGGCGTCGATCGCGGCGATGACCGCCTTGGACTTGGGGGCCGTGGCGAGGTGGATGGTGGCCTGCGCCAGCGCCAACCTGCACTCCGGCAGTCCGACCTTCTGCACGATCTCGGCGGCGGCCCCCGCGGCCAGCAGCGCGGTGGGGTCGGCCATCCCGATGTCCTCACTGGCGTGGACCATGAGGCGCCGGGCGATGAACCGCGGGTCCTCCCCCGCGACCAGCATCCGCGCGAGGTAGTGCAGGGCGGCGTCCACGTCGGACCCACGGATGGACTTGATGAACGCGCTCGTGACGTCGTAGTGCTGGTCCCCGTCGCGGTCGTAGCGCACAGGTGCGGCGTCCAGGCTCAGCTCCACGATCTCCGGGGTCACCACCCCGTCCTCCGCGGCCCCCGCCGCCGCCTCGAGGATCGTGAGGCTGCGTCTGGCGTCGCCCCCCGACAGTCTGACGATGTCCTCCACCGCCTCGTCCGTCAGCTCGACCTCGCCGGCCAGGCCCCGCTCCTCGGCCACCGCGCGCCTCAGGACGCCGGCGACACCCGCGTCGTCCAGCCCCCGGAGCTCGGCGATGAGGGATCGACTCAGCAACGGGGCGATCACGGAGAAGTGGGGGTTCTCCGTGGTCGCGGCGACCAGGAGGACGATGCCGTTCTCCACCGCGGCGAGCAGGGCGTCCTGTTGGCTCTTGGAGAACCGGTGCACCTCGTCGATGAACAGGACCGTGCGCTGACCGTGCACCTGGCGGGTGCGGGCGTCGTCGATGACCGCGCGGACGTCCTTGACCCCCGCGCTCAACGCGGACAGCGCCACGAAGTGCCGACCCGAGGTGCTCGCGACGAGGTTCGCGAGCGTCGTCTTCCCGGTACCCGGCGGACCGTAGAGGATCAGCGAGGAGCCGCCGCGCCCCTCCACCAGCCGCCGCAGCGGGGAGTTGGGCCGCAGGAGGTGCTCCTGGCCGATCACCTCGTCGAGGGTCCGCGGCCGCATTCGCACGGCCAGCGGTGCGGACGGGTCCACGTCCCCCGCCGCGGGCGGGAGGGGCGCGTGTCCGCCCGCGTCTCCGGCGGCGAACAACCCGGCATCGTCTGTCACGCCGACCAGGCTACCGGC
>NZ_JAALDN010000331.1 GCF_014144855.1 Dietzia maris
TCCGCCGGGCACACCGCCCCGCCAGCCACCACCCGACCGTCAGGACCCCAGCCCCATGTGCCGCGACGACAACCCCACCCACGGACCCACACTCACCCGTCGTGAGGCGCTCGCCGGCGCCGGCATGGTCGCCGCCGCCGGCGCCGTCGGGGTGACCCTGCTCGCCGAGCCCGCCCCCGTGTGGGCGAACCCGGTGCGCCCGGTGGCCGACGACCTCGACGTCTACGTGATCGTCACCGACGGCATGCGGCCCGACGAACTCAACCCGGCCCAGGCGCCCACCCTGCACCGATGGGCCTCCGAGGGGACGCGGTTCACCGACGCCTCCTCCGTGATGATCGCCGAGACCCTGCCCAACCACGCCGCCATGGTCACCGGGGTGCTGCCCGCGCGCAACGGGGTGCCCGCGAACGCCATCTGGGACCACGCGATCGGGGACGAGAGGACCCTCGACCGGCCCGACGACCTGCGGGCGGCCACCGTGCTGGACCGCATCCGGACCGAGGCGGGTCTGACCACCGCGAGCGTGCTCAGCAAGGACTACCTACACGGCCTGTTCGGTGGCCGCGCGAGCGTGCAGTGGGCACCCTTCCCGCTGGTGCCGGTCACCGACCACTCGCTCGACTGGTTCACCGTCGAGGCCCTCAAGCAGACCATCACCGACCACGCCCCGCGGATGACGTTCGTCAACCTCGGCGACATGGACCGCTTCGGCCACATGGACCTGTCCGGCACCTCACTGCGACTGGCCCGCAACCAGGCGGTGTACAACTCGGACCACAAGCTGTGGGACCTCGAGCAGTTCCTGCGGTCCACCGGCCGGTGGGAACGGTCGGTGCTCATCGTGCTGGCCGATCACGGCATGGACTGGTCGGAGCCACTGCGCCTCATCAGTGCCGCCGGCGCGATCGACGCCGACCCCGCGCTGCGCGGGCGCGTCGGGATCGCCCAGAACGGGGGCGCCGACACCTTCGCCCACCTCGGCCCCGCCGGAGAACGCGAGGCGACCCTGGCGCGCCTGCGTGAGGTGGTCGGCGCGCTCCCGGGGGTCAACCGCCTCTACGATCCGGCCGAACTCGACCTGGGCGAGCGCGGTGGCGACCTCGTGGCCACCTGTCATCCGGGATGGCGGTTCTCCGACCCCACCCCGTTCTCCAACCCCATCCCCGGCAACCACGGACACGAGGTCACGCTCGGCATCCCGTTCTTCATCGCCGGCGGGCACCGGATCGTCCGCCGGGGGCAGGTCGTCGACCGTCCCGTGCGCACCCTCGACGTGGCGCCGACGGTGGCCCGGCTGTTCGGACTCGACCATTCCGGGATGGACGGGCGCCCGGCGCTCGAGGCGTTCCACCTCTGAGACGCCCGGGGCCGCCCGCCTCGGGTACTACCCGGCTGCGGCCCCGTCCTGGGCGGCCTGCCCGCGCTGGACCGGCTTGGCGTCGATGCCGGACTCCTTGCGCTGCTGGGTGGTGATCGGCGCGGGAGCGTCGGTGAGCGGGTCGACCCCGCCGCCGGACTTGGGGAAGGCGATGACGTCGCGGATGGACTCGGTTCCGGCCAGCAGCGCACAGATGCGGTCCCAGCCGAAGGCGATGCCACCGTGCGGGGGGGCGCCGTAGGAGAAGGCGTCGAGCAGGAAGCCGAACTTCTCCTGCGCCTCCTCCTGCGAGATGCCCATGACGCCGAAGACCCGCTCCTGGACGTCCTTGCGGTGGATACGGATCGACCCGCCACCGATCTCGTTGCCGTTGCACACGATGTCGTAGGCGTAGGCCAGCGCCGATCCCGGATCGGTGTCGAACGTGTCGAGGTGCTCGGGCTTGGGTGAGGTGAACGCGTGGTGCACGGCGGTCCACGCACCGGAACCGACGGCCACGTCGCCGGCGGCGGTGGCGTCGTCCGCGGGCTCGAACATCGGGGCGTCGACGATCCAGGTGAACGCCCACCGGGTGGGGTCGATCAGGCCGAGCTTCTCGGCGATCTCGCCGCGTGCCGCACCGAGGAGCGCCCGGGTGGACTTGACCGCTCCGGCGCCGAAGAAGATGCAGTCCCCCGGCTCCGCGCCCACGTGCGCGGCGATCCCGGCGCGCTCGGAGTCCGACAGGTTCTTGGCGACGGGGCCGCCCAGCTCGCCGTTCTCACCGACGAGGATGTACGCCAGGCCCTTGGCGCCTCGCTGCTTGGCCCACTCCTGCCAGGCGTCGAGCTGACGACGGGGCTGCGACGCCCCGCCCTTCATGACGACCGCGCCGACGTATGGCGCCTTGAACACCCGGAACGGGGTGTCGGCGAAGAACTCCGTGCACTCGACCAGTTCGATGTCGAACCGCAGGTCGGGCTTGTCCGAACCGTAGCGACGCATCGCCTCGTCGTAGGTCATGCGCGGGATGGGGGTCGGGATCTGATGCCCGGCGGTGGCCCACACCTCGGTGAGGATCTCCTCGGCCACGGCGATCACGTCGTCCTGGTCGACGAAGCTCATCTCCACGTCCAGCTGCGTGAACTCCGGCTGCCGGTCGGCGCGGAAGTCCTCGTCCCGGTAGCAGCGGGCGAGCTGGTAGTACTTCTCCATCCCGGCCACCATGAGCAGCTGCTTGAACAGCTGCGGCGACTGCGGGAGAGCGTAGAACGTCCCCGGCTGCAGGCGGGCGGGCACGAGGAAGTCGCGGGCCCCCTCGGGCGTCGAGCGGGTCAGCGTGGGCGTCTCGATCTCCACGAAGTCGTGGCGCGCCATGACGTTGCGGGCGGCGGCGTTGACCTTCGACCGCAGGCGCAGTGCGGCGCCCGGGCCCTCGCGCCGCAGGTCGAGGTAACGATGGCGCAGACGCGCCTCCTCACCGACCTCGTCGTCCAACTGGAACGGCAGGGCCGCGGCCTCGCCGAGGACCTCGAACGAGGTCACGTCGACCTCGACCTCGCCCGAGGCGAGGTTGGGGTTCTCCGACCCCTCCGGGCGGCGGTCCACCACGCCGGTCACGGCCACGCAGTACTCGTTGCGGAGGCGGTGTGCGCGCTCGGCCACGTCCTCCGAGCGGAACACCACCTGGCAGACGCCGGTCGAGTCGCGGAGGTCGACGAAGATGACCCCGCCGTGATCCCGGCGGCGCGCGACCCAGCCGGCCAGGGTGATGGTCTCCCCTGCGTCGGCGGCTCGGAGCTGGCCGGCGGAATGGGTGCGCAGCACTGCGGTTGTCCTCTCGTCGGGAAAAGTCGTGTGGTCGGCGAACTCCGGAACGGACCCACCGCCGGATGAGCGGTCGGCCCCGGGTTCGGACGAGGGACAGTCTACGTCCACCCGCGGGCGTTCCCCGTCTCGGCTGCGACCTCGTCCCGACGGCCCATACAGTGATCCGACAAGCACCGCGGTGGTGCGGCGTGCCCGGGTGGACCGGCGGCCGGTGTGGACGAGAGGTGACGATATGACGTTCCGGCAGGGCGGGAGACTGGACACCAGTGGGGTCTCCGGCGGGGGCCGAGGGGGTCGCCGGGGGATGGCGGTCGGTGGGGGTGTCGGCGGCCTCGTCGTCGTCGTCATCGCGTTGTTCCTCGGCGTCGACCCCGGCCAGCTCGGACTCGACGGCGGTGGCACGGACCCGGGCGCCACCGGTGGCCGGGCACAGGCCTCCGACTCGGCGCAGCAGTTCCAGGCCCACATCGACCAGTGCGACCTGCAGCAGGCCAACACCGACACCATCTGCCGCATCGTCGCCACCACGGAGAGTCTGGAGGACGTCTGGACGGCCCAGTTGCCCGACCAGATCGGGATGCGCTGGGTCCAGCCCCACACCACCATCTTCACCGGCGCCATCGACACCGGATGTGGTGCGGCCTCCTCCGACATCGGGCCGTTCTACTGCCCGGCCGACGAGAACGTGTACATAGACCCCGCGTTCTTCGACCGGGTCCTCGTGGGCCAGCTCGGTGGATCACCCTCCGGTGCGGCGCAGATGTACGTGGTCGCGCACGAGTTCGGGCACCACCTGCAGACCATGCTCGGGGACATCCGCCGGTCACAGCAGGACCCGCGGGGCCCCTCCTCGGGTGCGGTCCGGGTCGAGCTCCAGGCCGACTGCTACGCCGGCCTGTGGGCCCACTACGCCACCTCGACCCCGGCTCCCGACGGCGGCCCGCCGCTGCTGGAGAGCCTCACCGGGAGCGACGTGGACGCGATCATCCGGACCGCCGAGGCGATCGGCGACGACCACATCCAGCGCACCGGCGGCGCCCGTGTCGACCCGGGCTCGTGGACCCACGGGTCATCGGAGATGCGCCGACAGTGGTTCCTCACGGGTTACGAGCAGGGCTCGATGCAGGCCTGCGACACCTTCCGCGCACAGCTCTGAGGCGCACAGCTCTGAGGCGCCCAGCCCTGACGCGTGGGCGGGGCCCCGGTCGGTCAGTGCCGCCGGACCGCCGGGGTCACCGGGCGACGGCCCTGGTCACGTGGTCGACGAGACCCTCCAGGGGCACAGGTTCCTGCTCACCGGTGGCCATCGTCTTGACGACGGCCGTGGAGGTGGCGAGCTCGTTCTCCCCGACGACGACGGTGATCGCCGCGCCGGAGCGGTCCGCGGCCTTAAAGGCGCCCTTCATGCCGCGGTCCCCGTACGCCATGTCCGCGCGGAGCCCGCTGCGGCGGAACTCGGCGAGGACGGGCACCAGAGTCGCCTTGGCCTGCGCGCCGAGGGCCACGCCGTACACGTCGACGCGCCCCTCGGCCGCCGGGTCGATCCCCTCGGCCTGCAGTGCGAGCACCGTCCGGTCCACACCGATACCGAACCCGATGCCGGACAGCGCCTGGCCGCCGAGCTGCTCCATCAGTCCGTCGTAGCGGCCACCGCCACCGATCCCGGACTGGGCGCCGAGGCCGTCGTGCACGAACTCGAAGGTCGTCTTGGTGTAGTAGTCCAGGCCCCGCACCATGCGGGGATTGACCTCGTACGCGACGCCCAGCGCGTCCAGGTGCGCCCGAACGGTCGCGAAGTGCTCGGCGCTCGCGTCCGACAGGTGATCGATCATCAGAGGAGCGCCCTCGAGCTGGGCACGCACCTCGGGGCGCTTGTCGTCCAGGACGCGCAGCGGATTGACCCGAGCGCGTTCCCGCGTCGCCTCGTCGAGGTCCAGCCCGGTGAGGAAATCCTGGAGCCGTTCCCGGTAGTCGGGGCGGCACGTCTCGTCCCCGAGTGAGGTGAGCTCGAGGCGGAACCCGGTGAGTCCGAGGGAGCGGAACGCCTCGTCCGCCACGGCGATCACCTCGGCGTCCAGGGCCGGGTCGTCGACGCCGATCGCCTCGATGCCCACCTGCTGGAGCTGGCGGTACCGCCCGGCCTGGGGGCGCTCGTACCGGAAGAAGGGGCCCGCGTAGCAGAGCTTGACCGGGAGCTGGCCCCGGTCCAGCCCGTGTTCGATCACCGCACGCATGACCCCGGCCGTGCCCTCGGGGCGCAGTGTGACGCTCCGGCCGCCCCTGTCGGAGAACGTGTACATCTCCTTGGACACCACGTCCGTCGACTCCCCCACGCCGCGTGCGAACAACGCCGTGTCCTCGAAGATCGGCAGCTCGACGTGTCCGTACCCGGCGCGACGGGCGGCGGTGGTGATGGCGTCCCTGACCGTCACGAACCCGGCGGAGGCCGGAGGCACGTAGTCGGGAACACCCTTGGGTGCCTTGAGTGCGGTGTTCTTGGCGTTGCCGGTCACTGGTGAGGCGTCCTTGGATCTGGAGGGGCGGGTGGGGCTGGTGGGTCTAGAGGTCGCGCAGGAACGGATTCGACCGACGCTCACGACCGATGGTCGTGGACGGCCCGTGCCCGGGCAACACCACGGCGTCGTCGTCCAGGACGAGGAACTTCTTGGCGATGGACTGCATGAGCACCTCGGTGTCCCCCGCGGGCAGGTCGGTGCGTCCCACACCGTCCTGGAACAGTACGTCCCCACCGAGCACGACCAGCCGGGGTCCGTCCTCGGTCTGCACGGTGATCCGGAACGAGACCGAGCCGGGGCTGTGACCCGGGACGTGGTCCACGTCGAAGGTCATCGAGCCGATGGTGAGGGTGTCGCCGTCGAACACCTCGATGACCTCGGCCGGCTCCGTGAAGGTGACGCCCTTGAGCATCGCCGACAGGTCGAGCGAGAGCCCCTTGCCCGGATCGGAGAGCATCTCGCGGTCCTCGGGGTGGATGTAGGCGGGGACCCCGTAGTGATCCGCCACCTGCCGTGCGTTCCAGATGTGGTCGAGGTGCCCGTGCGTGAGCAGCACCGCGCGGGGCCGGAGCCCGGCCTCGGAGATCTGACGACGGACCTGCTCCTCCGCGTCCTGCCCCGGGTCGACGACCACACAGTCGCCCGCGTCGTCCGCCACGATGTAGCAGTTGGTCTGGAACATCCCGGCGGGGAAACCGACGATCTGCACGTCCCGTACTCCCTTTCTCGACACTGTCGGCGCCGTTCGGCGCCCGGTGCCGGGCAACGGCGCCCGACACCGGAGTGGCGTTCGGCCGTCACTACCCGACCTGGTAGACAAGGACCCTGGGCTGGACCGCCGCGTGGGGCTCTTCACGGAGCCCCACCGTACGGGTCCGCCCGTGGAGTCCCAGCCTAGTCCAGGTCCCCAGGAGGGTCAGTGTCCACCAACCAGGAACGCCGAGCCGAGGCGCGCCAACGTCTGCGTGAGCAGATGGAGGCGCAGGCGCGCCGCGAGAAGCAGCTGAAGATCGCCGGTGCCTCGGTCGTGGTGGTGGTCCTCCTCGGCATCGTGGGCGTCGTGGTCTGGAACAAGGCGGAACAGTCCCGGGCCGAGCAGTACGCCGCCGACTGGGTGACCTGTGAGTACCCGCAGGACACCAGTCCGATGGAGAAGGTCGACCCGGCGGAGTTCGAGGACCAGGGGCCCGAGATCGTCGCCGAGGCGCGTCGCTTCAACGAGCAGGTCGACGAGATCGAGGAGTCCAAGCGCGAGATGGACCCCCCGACCGGGGACCAGCCCAGGAGAGGGACGGCCGAGATCGTCGTGACCACCGGTAGCGGTGAGATCCCCCTGACCCTCGATCGTGAGGGCGCCCCCTGCAACGTCGCGAGCTTCGTGCACCTCGCGGAGCAGGAGTACTTCGACGACACCGAGTGCCATCGACTGACGCAGGGCGGGGAGGGTTCGCAGCTGTCGGTCCTGCAGTGTGGTGACCCGACGGGGACCGGGCTCTCGGGCCCCGGGTACTCGATCGTGGACGAGCCGCCCACCGATCTCCCCGTAGCCGAGGACGGTTCGGGTATGTCGGTCTACCCGCGCGGCACGGTCGCCATGGCGAAGTCGCAGGCGCCGAACAGCGCCGGGAGTCAGTTCTTCCTCGTGTACGAGGACTCCATGCTGCCGCCCGAGTACTCCGTGATGGGCACGATCGGTGAGTCCGGTCTGGAGGTCCTCGACGAGATCGCCGATGCCGGGACCAAGAGCGACGACCAGAGCGATCCGGACTACGAGGCACCGCGCCGCCCAGTGGTCATCGAGAAGGTCACGGTCGGCGCCCAGGAGGGCCTGCCCGAGGCGTGAACCCGTAGCACCCGGCCGTGAGCACCGGCCCCGGCCTCCCGGCCGGGGCCGGCGTCGTCCCACCGGGTCCGCGTCGTCCCACCGGGTCCGCGACCGCCGGCCGCGGAGGGGTCGGTCAGCCGCGGAGGCGTCGGTCAGTTCGAGGTCATCCGGTAGACGTCGAAGACGCCTTCGACCTTGCGGACCGCACCGAGGACGTGACCCAGGTGTTTGGGGTCGGCCATCTCGAAGGTGAACCGGGAGATCGCCACCCTGTCGTCGCCCGCGGTCTGCACCGAGGCGGAGAGGATGTTGACCTTCTCGTCGGCCAGGACCTTGGTGATGTCGGAGAGCAGACGGTGGCGGTCGAGGGCCTCCACCTGGATGGCCACGAGGAACACCGCGCCCGGCTGGGGCGCCCATTCGACCTTGACCAGTCGCTCCGGCTCCCGGTGCAGGTCGGAGGCGTTGGTGCAGTCGGTGCGGTGCACGCTGACCGAACCGCCGCGCGTGATGAAACCCAGGACCTGGTCCCCCGGCACCGGGGTGCAGCAGCGGGCGAGCTTGGCGTGGACGTCCTCGACACCGCCCACGAGCACGCCGGCCCCGGAGGTCGTGGGGCGGGGCGGGGTCATGGTCTTGTCGCGGGAGCGGTCGGCCAGTTCCTCGGTGACCTCGTCCACGCCCCCGTGAGCGGCGATGAGACGACCGACCACGGCCTTGGCGGAGACGTGGTTCTCCCCGATCGCCGTGTAGAGCGCGGTGACGTCGGCGAATCCGAGCTCGCGGGACACGCCGGCGAGCGACTCGTTGGAGAAGATGCGGTGGACGGGGACCCCGCCCCGTCGGACCTCACGGGTGATGAGGTCCTTGCCCCGCTCCAGGGCCTCTTCTCGGCGCTCCTTGGCGAACCATTGCCGGATCGAGCTCTTGGCGCGGCCGGAGACCACGAACTTCTGCCAGTCCAGGCTGGGGCCGGCGTTGTGGTCCTTGGAGGTAAAGACCTCCACCACCTCGCCGTTCTCGAGCGGGCGCTCGAGGGCGACGAGTTTGCCGTTGACCCGCGCCCCGATGCAGCGGTGGCCGACCTCGGTGTGGACCGCGTAGGCGAAGTCCACGGGTGTGGCACCGACCGGAAGGTTGATGACGTCTCCCTTGGGGGTGAAGACGAAGATCTCCTTGCTGGTCATCTCGAAGCGCAGGGAGTCCAGGAATTCGCCGGGATCGGCGGCCTCACGCTGCCAGCTGAGCAGTTGCCGCATCCACGCCATCTCGTCGACCTCGGCGGGGTCGCCGTTGTGCTTGCCGCGGGTCTCCTTGTAGCGCCAGTGCGCCGCGATGCCGTACTCCGCGTTGCGGTGCATCTCGTGGGTGCGGATCTGGATCTCGAGGGGTTTGCCGTCGGGTCCGATCACGGTGGTGTGCAACGACCGGTACACGCCGAAGCGGGGCTGGGCGATGTAGTCCTTGAACCTCCCCGGCATCGGCTTCCACGTCGAGTGGACGACCCCGATCGCGGCGTAGCAGTCGCGCACGTCCTCGCACAGGACACGAATGCCCACGAGGTCGTGGATCTCGTCGAACTCCCGACCGCGCACGATCATCTTCTGGTAGATCGACCAGTAGTGCTTGGGTCGGCCCTCGACCCGCGCCTGGATGTGCGCCTTCTCGAGGTCCGCCCTGACCCGGTTGGTCACCGTTTGCAGGTAGACGTCGCGGCTGGGGGCCCGGTCGGCGACGAGCCGCACGATCTCCTGGTACTTCTTCGGCTCGAGGATCGCGAAGGCGAGGTCCTCGAGTTCCCACTTGATGGTCGCCATCCCCAGCCGGTGCGCGAGCGGGGCGATCACCTCGAGGGTCTCCCTCGCCTTCTTGACCTGCTTCTCGGGCGGCAGGAACCGCATCGTGCGCATGTTGTGCAGGCGGTCGGCCACCTTGATCACCAGGACGCGGGGGTCGTGTGCCATCGCGATGATCATCTTGCGGATGGTCTCCGCCTCGGCGGCCTCGCCGAACTCGACCTTGTCCAGCTTGGTGACGCCGTCCACCAGATGGGCGACCTCACCGCCGAAGTCGGCTTCCAGCCGCGCGAGCGAGTAGTCGGTGTCCTCGACCGTGTCGTGCAGCAGCGCTGCCACGAGCGTCGTGGTGTCCATACCCATCTCCGCGCAGATGGTCGCCACGGCGAGTGGGTGGGTGATGTAGGGATCGCCGGATTTGCGGTAGACGCCCTCGTGTTGCTTCTCCGCGAGGGTGTACGCGCGTGCCAGCAGACCGACGTCGGCCTTGGCGTGGTGTATCCGGTGGACGCGCACCAACGGTTCGAGAACCGCCGGCGTGGAGGTGACGGTCAGACCCGAGGTGAGGCGGCGAGCCCACCGCGCACGCACCCGTCGACCGGCGGACGGACGGTTGCCCGGGATCACGGGGAGCGGTTGGGTCGCGGACTGGGGTGTCGCGGGCTGGGGCGCCGGGGGCCGGGGTGTCGAGGGCTGCGGGGTCGAGGGCTGGGGCTGAGCCGTCTGTCCGGGTTGCGCGCCCCCGTCCGGCTGCCCGGCGGGGTCCTGCCGTTGCGTCATCTCCGGCTCCTCCCTCCAGTTCCGGGCCGTCAGGAACGGTCGGCGGTCACGCGACCGTGAGGCAGGTCAGCGGTGTGGCGGCCAGTCTATCCCGCCCCCCGAGGCCGGGTACCTCGAGCACCACGGACAGCCCCGCGACGATCGCCCCACAGTCCTCCAGCAGACCGACCGCGGCGGTGAGGGTCCCCCCGGTGGCGAGGACGTCGTCGACGACGAGGACGCGCTTCCCCCCGAGATCGAGCCCGTCCGCGGGGAGTTCCAACGTGGCGGCGCCGTACTCGAGCTCGTAGGACCGCGAATGCACCGGTGGCGGGAGCTTGCCGGCCTTGCGGATGGCCAGGACACCGGTGTGTAGCCGCACGGCTGCCGCGCCGGCGAGCAGGAACCCCCGGGCGTCGAGCCCGGCGACGTAGTCCACACTGCCGATCTCGTGCCCGGCGATCAGCCCGGCGACGACGGCGTCGAAGCCGTCGGCGTCCGCGAGGACCGGAGTGAGGTCGCAGAACTGGACGCCCGCGGAGGGGAAGTCCTCGACGCGACGCATCAACCGCTCCACGGCCGAACTGATGGCAGGTGAGACGGGGGTGACAGCAGGTTCGGTCATGCGGCGGCCTCGGCCTTCTCGCGTCGGGCCAGGACCTTGGCGGTCTGGCGTCTGATCTCCGGATCGCGGTTCTTGAGCGACACCAGCAGGGGTGTCGCGAGGAAGACCGAGGAGAAGGTGCCGGTGATGATCCCCACCATCTGGACGAGTGCAAGATCCATGAGGGTGCCCACCCCGAGGATCCACACGGCGATCACGACCAGCGCCAGCAGGGGCAGCACGCCGATGATGGTGGTGTGGATCGAACGCATGAGGGTCTGGTTGACACCCAGGTTCGCCTCTTCGGCGTAGGTGCGGCTCGCGGTGTGTCTGATGCCGCGGGTGTTCTCCTCGACCTTGTCGAACACGATCACCGTGTCGTACAGCGAGAAGCCGAGGATGGTCAGCAGACCGATCACGGTGGCCGGGGTGACCTCGAAGCCGACGAGAGAGTAGACGCCGGCGGTGGTCAGTACGTCGAACAGCAGGGCGACGATGGCTGCGGTGGCCATCCGCCATTCGAAGCGGAACGCGATGTAGGCGAAGACGATGACGAGGAACACCCCGAGAGCGATCAGTGCGTTCTCGGTGACCTGCCCTCCCCAGCTCTCCGAGCGCGCGGAGTCGCCGATCGCCTCCACGGAGGCGTCACCGTCGGCCGTGACCGGCCGGAACTCCTCGTAGAGGGCGTTCTTGGCCGCACGGATCTCGTCGCTGGTGAGGAACCGCGTCTCCACCTCGACGATGCGCGCGTCCCCGGCTCCGACGATCTGCACCGTCTGCGGTTCCTCACCCACCGACTCCTCGACCACCGCGGCCACGCGGCTCTTGTCGTGGTCGGCTGCGGGCATGGTGAGCTTGGTGCCACCGGTGAAGTCGATACCGAAGCTGAAGCCACGGAAGATGATGCTCGCCAGGCAGATCGCCACGATCACGGTGGTGAGGACGTAGAACCTCCGGCGGTTCGGGACAATGCCGAACGCCCCGGTACCCGTGTAGAGCCGCGTGAACAGACTGTCGGACCGGCCGGCGGGGGCGGCGGCGCCGCTCCCGGGCTCGGTGGTCGTGGGAGTGCTCATCGGCCCTCCTCCTCATCGGTGGCGGGACGCTCGGTGCGCGGTTCGGTGATGGTGTCGCCGCCCGGGCCGCGGATGGTCGCGGTGACCCCGCGGCCCCGGCCCTGCTCGAGATCGCTCTCGGTCTTCCGGTCGATGCGGCGCTGTTCCGCCGCGGCTGCCTGGAGGTTCTCCATCCGTCCCATCCCGTTCGCCCAGGTCTTGGCGAAGGTGGGTTTGGTGGAGGCGAGGTAGACGAGCGGCCAGGTCACGGTGAACGCGACGAAGACGTCCATGATGGTCGTGAGGCCCAGGGTGAACGCGAATCCGCGCACCTCGCCGCTGGCCAGCAGGTAGAGCACGAGCGCTCCGATGAGGCTGACCATGTTGCCGGTGACGATGGTGCGGCTGGCGCTCTTCCACGCCCGTGGCACCGCGGATCTGAACCGGTGGCCGTCCCGCAGTTCGTCCTTGATGCGCTCGAAGAACACGACGTAGGAATCGGCGGTCATGCCGATACCGATGACGAGGCCCGCGATGCCCGCGAGGTCGAGGCTGTAGTCGACGGTGTATCCGAGGAACACCAACAGGATGTAGGTGAGCAGGAACGACAGGGCCAGCGAGAGGAACGCCAGCACACCGAGCAGGCGGTAGAAGAAGGCCGAGTACGCCAGTACCAGCAGGAATCCGATGGCGCCCGCGAGCAGGCCCGCCTCGAGCGAGGCCAGACCGAGGGACGCCGGGACGTTGTCGACGTTGGGGTCCTCGAAGGAGATGGGCAGGGCACCGTAGCGCAGGTTCGCGGCGAGAGAGGCCGCCTCGTCCGTGCTGAAGTCACCGGTGATGGAGGTCGCCGAACCGACCGGCGTGACGCCCTGGACGACGGGCGCGCTGATGACCTCGCCGTCGAGGAGGATGGCGATCTGCCGCTGGAGGTTCTCCTGGGTCAAGCGGGACCAGGTGGCGCTTCCCTGCTCACCGGGTCCGGCGTTGAACCGGAAGGAGACCTCGTTCTTGGCGGCCTGCTGGTTGAACCCGGAACTGACGGAGTCCTTGACGATCTGTTGCCCGTCGAGCCGCTTCCCGTCCTCCGGTTCCCCGATGAGCAACGGGACCGGGCCGAGGACGTACTTGGCGCCCTCACCGCAGGCGATGAGGGCCTGGGACGGGTCGTCGAAGCCGGCCAGGACATCGCGCTCCGGGCAGCGGAAGGTCGCGAGGGTCTCGGTGAGCTCCTGCGGGTCGCCCTGGCGGAGCTCGCGGGCCTCCTCGACCTCCCTGGCGACGGCGTCGCGGTCCCCCTTGGCGGCGGGCACGGGCTCGACGTCGCCCTCGGCGACGGGCTGGACCTGCAGCACGGGACGGATCGTCAGCTGCGAGGTGGTGCCGAGGTCACGGGCCTGGCTGGAGTCCTCACCGGGGACCGTGAGGACGATGTTGCTGCCCTCGATGACGACCGAGGTCCCGGCGACGCCGAGCCCGTCGACCCGGTCGCGGATGATGTCCTGGGCCAGTCGCAGGTCCGCCTCGTCGGGGTCCCCCTTGGGGATCAGCGTGACGCGGGTACCGCCCTGCAGATCGATGCCCAGCTTCGGCGTCAGGCCGCGCTCGGCGACGGCGAAGGCGCCGAGGAAGATGATGAACAGCACCAGGAAGAACGCGGACAGCAGCGCCCACGGTCTGGGGCGGGCGTCGGCGCCTCGAGGACGAGCTGGTGACACAGGTGATCTCTCTCGGTCTTCGTCTGGGGCCTCCGGCTGGAGGGCCCCATTACACTACTCGCCGGTCGTGGCCTACCGGGAATCCGCGGCACCGGTGCCGGTGTCGGCTCCGGGGGTCGTACCGGCGTCGATCTTCTCGCGGATGACGCGTCGGTCCCACTGGGTGCGGACGCCCTCGGCGATCTCCAGTTCCACGGTCTCGTCGCCCACGGAGACGATGGTCGCGCGCAGGCCTGAGGTGGTGAGCACGCGATCGCCCGCCGTCAGTGAGGCCTGCATCTCCCGCATGTCCTTCATCGCCCTGCGCTGTCTCGTGCTCTGCAGGACCATCAGCACGATCAGCACGACGATCATCAACGGCAGCAGCAGTTCCAGTCCCATTCGGGTCCTCCTGACATGGACCCGCCGGTTCCGGGTCGCTGGCGGGTCCGGGCTACGGACGGTCTCGTCCGAGGATGCCAGCCCGGGGCTCAACCGCGCGCGCCGGGGCCCCGGTCGACCTCGACCGGCAACATCGGGTCCCCGGCCGCCCTGTCGGGCCCTGGCCGGGTGAGGCCCAGGTGCTCCCACGCCGCGGCGGTCGCGATGCGCCCGCGGGGGGTGCGTGCGAGCAGACCCGCCCGGACGAGGAAGGGTTCGCACACCTCCTCCAGGGTGGTGGACTCCTCCCCCACCGCCACGGCCAGGGTGCTCAGCCCCACCGGGCCCCCCTCGTGCTGGACGAGGAGCGCCCTGAGGACCGCGCGGTCGAGACGGTCGAGACCCAGCTCGTCGACCTCGTACACCTCGAGGGCGGCCCTGGCGACGGGCACGGTGATGCGACCGTCGGCCCGGACCTCGGCGAAGTCGCGGACCCGTCGCAGGAGCCGGTTGGCGATCCGGGGTGTGCCCCGCGACCGGCCGGCGATCTCCAGCGCGGCATCGGGCTCCACGGGAATGGCGAGGATGTCCGCCGCGCGGGTGACGATCCTGGCGAGGTCGGCGTCCGTGTAGAAGTCCATGTGCGCGGTGAACCCGAACCTGTCGCGCAGCGGACCGGTCAGCGCACCGGATCGCGTGGTGGCACCGACCAGGGTGAACGGGGCGATCTCCAGCGGGATCGAGGTGGCCCCGGGCCCTTTGCCCACCATGATGTCGATCCGGAAGTCCTCCATCGCGAGATAGAGCATCTCCTCGGCCGGGCGCGCGATGCGGTGGATCTCGTCGATGAACAGGACGTCGCCCTCAATGAGATTGGACAGCATCGCGGCGAGGTCGCCGGGTCGTTCGAGGGCGGGACCGGAGGTGATCCGTAGTGAGCCGCCGAGTTCCGCCGCGACGATCATCGCGAGACTCGTCTTGCCCAGCCCGGGAGGCCCGGAGAAGAGCAGATGGTCGGGCACGACCCCACGGCGGGTGGCGGCGGTGAGGACCAGGTCCAGTTGCTCCCGGACCGTCTCCTGGCCGATGAACTCGCCCAGGCTGCGAGGTCGGAGGGCACCCTCGACGTCGGTGTCGAACGGGGTCGCGGTCGCGGACAGCTCGCCCTCGTGGCCCGCCCCGTCGTCGGCGTCGGGGGAACGCCCGTCGCCGGGCGCGTCGAACGGTCCCGCCATCAGCGCTTACCGAGTGACTTGAGGGCCAGTCGCAGGGCCTGCGCCGGGTCGAGGTCCGGCTCGGCCGCGAGCACCGCGGTGGCGGTCTTCTCGGCCTCCGCGGACGAGAAGCCCAGGCCCTCGAGTGCCTCTGCGACCTCGGTCGCGGCCGACCCGCCGGTCGTGTCGCCCTGGATCCCCACGGAGCCACCGTCAGACACGGGACCGACCTTGTCCTTGAGTTCCAGCACCATGCGTTCGGCCGTGCGCTTGCCCACGCCGGGGACGCGGGTCAACGCCGTGACGTCCCCGGTTCCGAGGGCCCGGACGAGGGCCTCCGGCTCGAGGGTCGCGACGATCGCCAGTGCCAGTCGTGGTCCGACGCCGGAGACGGTCTGCACGGTGAGGAACAACTGACGCGCGTCCACCGAGTCGAATCCGTACAGGGTGAGCGAGTCCTCGCGCACCACCAGCTCCGTGTGGAGCATCCCCTCCGCCCCGCGCCGGAGACCGGCGAGCGCCGCGGGGGTCGCGTGAACGAGCACCCCGACTCCCCCGGTCTCCACAACGCAGCGGTCCAGGCCGATCTCGGCCACGGTCCCCCGGATCGAGGCGATCACCAGCGCACTCCCTTCGTCCGCGCCATGCCCCGGGCCGCGGCCCGGG
>NZ_JAALDN010000332.1 GCF_014144855.1 Dietzia maris
GGCAACAGGGTGAGGGCCTTGCCCAGTCCGCGCGCGGGCCACTCGACGGTGGCGTGATCGACCTGCACCGTGGCGCGGCGGCCGCGCAGTACGAGGGTCATCACCCCGTTGTCGAACCAGAGTCCGTCGGTGACCCGCCACCGCGCCTCGGGCTCCCGCACCCCCACCGCCCGGGCCAGCCGTCGCGTCAGGGCGGGCACGGGCTCCCGGACCGACAGACGGTTCACCGCCCGGATCGACTTCTGTAGAGGATTGCGGAACGGCGACATCACCAGCTGATGGACGCGGGTCGGCGAGTCCGCCACCCGCTCCGCGGTGAGGTCGATTTCCTCCAGGTAGGAGCAGTGCACGTCGCCGCCCAGCAGGAGGATCGACGCGGGCGCGGGCCCGTGATCGCCCGCGGCCACCTCGGTGAGCAGACCCACCAGATCGTCGAAGCTGTTCCGGAACGCCGCCCAGTGCTCGAGGTCCACGGCCAGGCGGATCCACTCGCCGACCCGCGCGGTGGCCGGCTTGCCGGGCCGGTCCCGGGACACCGCCTCGTTCCAGCCCTCGAGGTTGTGCAGGGCCGGCAGCATGAACGCCGGGAGGGACGAGCCGATCACCAGGTGGTCCACGTCCGCGTCCAGGCAGGACTCGCGCGTCCACTGCCATTCATTGGCGTCCATGACCCGCCGGTCCTGCGGGTCCAGATGCCGCGACGCCCGCACGTCGAGCATCACCACCCGCACCCGACCGAAGTCACGCTTGAAGCTCCACTGCTCGGTGCGGCGCTCGGAATCGGTGGACAGCGCGAAGTCGTCCAGCAGCGACTCCCTCTCCGCGTCCGAACCGGCGGACCGCAACGCCCGGTACATCTCGTTTCGCTCCAGCTCGTCGGGGGCGAGATTGCCCAGGTGCTGATAGACGAAGTAGCTGCCGAACGCGCCGATCACCCGGTCGCTCCACCACGGCTGGGCGGTCATCTCGCGACGCCACGCGTGGGAGGAGTTCCAGTCGTCGCGCAGGTCGTGGTCATCGAGAATCATGCAGCTCGGCACCGTCGATAGCAACCAGCGCACATCCGCGTCACGCCACGACTCGTGGTACAGCCAGGAGTACTCCTCGAAATCGCAGATCTCGTCGGAGACGTCGCGGTCTCCCCCGGCGCCGGCAGAGTCCCGCACCGACTGCGGGCCACCGCCCGCGCGCCGACGCTCGGCCAGCCGCTCGGAGATCTCCCGGCTGGGGATGTCGGCGTACACCTGGTCGCCGAGCAGGAGCATCGCGTCCGGCCACTCCTCCTGCGGGGAGTGCGCCATGCGGTGCGCCAGGGCGACCAGTGCGTCGGCACCGATCCTGCGCAGCGCCACCGGGGTCTGGCTCTCCCCACGCCGGCACGACCCGAACGCCAGCCGCACCGTGTCGTCGGCGCGAGGCGTGCGGATCACGCTGGGCCGACCCGGGTCGACGGGCCAGGCGAGCCGGTCATCGAGCGACACCTCGTACGGCGTCATCTCGCCCTCGGGCAGCCGGCACAGGTGCAGTACCGCGAAGTGGTGGCCGTGCACGCCCCACGAACGCTCGGTGACCACCTCGTCGCCGGCACGGATGGTCACCTCGCACGGCGCCGACACCTCCACCCACACCGTGGCGTCGGTGCTGTCGACGTAGCGCAGCATCGGGCCGACGAGGATCTCCGGGGGCAGGGTCATGCGTTCCAGTGTGCACCCGCGGGGCGGTGCGGCGCGCAGATCCAACCCGTCAGGTCGGGTGGACCCGGTGAACCGGGGCGGGGCCGGGGTCGGACCGGGGCGGGGCCGGGGCGGGACC
>NZ_JAALDN010000333.1 GCF_014144855.1 Dietzia maris
CAACAGGCCGCGCTTCCCGGGCCCGCCGCGCGACCCGGGTGTGGCCGACACCCGGCCCCTCGGCAGAATGAGGGAGTGAGTTCCCGCAACGAGACCCCGTCGACCGGCTCCCGTATCCGTCCCATCACCTGGGCGATCGCGGCGTGGATGATCATCATGATCGCCGCGATCGTCGGCGCCTGGCAGGGTTCGGAGGCCCGGTACGGTGCACTACCCGAGGTGACCGTCGCGAGCGATCGCGGCCAGGTGACCGTGCTGCCGTTCACCGCGACCGACCTGGACGGGAACACCTTCACCAATCCGGTCGGCGAGTTCCGGGTGCAGGATGAGGACGTCCTCACCGTCCGGCTGCCCGGAGAGCTGCGTGCGTCGACGATGGACGTCTATGAGATCCGCGCCGACGGCTCCCGCGACTACACCGTCGAGGCCGGCGGGCCGGGCCAGCTGCTGGTGCCCGTGACCACCCCGGAGGAGGGCCGGATCGAGGGCCTCGCCATCCGTGCGGTCGCGATCGTCTATGCCGCTGACGGGTCGGAGTCGATCCTCAACGGCGAGTGGTCGGTGCGCTTCACCTACGCCGACTGATCCGTGGGTCAGGCGTCCAGCTCGCGCGCGACCGCGCGGAGCACCGACGCCACCCGGCCCGAGACCTTGGCCTCCGGCCGGTGACCACGGCGCAACTCGGGCTGGACGGTCGACTCGAGCACCTTGATCATGTCCTCGACCATCCCGTGCAGCTCGTCCGCCGAACGTCGGGGCCCGCTCCTCGGGGCCCGCTCCTCCGCGACCGTCGGCTCGTCGTGGACCACCACGCGCAACGCCTGGGGGCCGCGGCGCCCGGAGACCATGTCGAACTCCACGCGCTGGCGCGGACGCAGCGTCTCGAGCCCTGCGGGGAGCGCCTCGGAGCGCACGTAGACGTCCTCTCCGCCCTCCTGGGACAGGAAGCCGAAGCCCTTCTCCGCGTCGTACCACTTGACCTTGCCGCTGGGCACCGCGAACCACCTTCCGACCGGACGCGGCATACGCGACCGACAACCATGACTGATGCCCCGAGACTACCCTCGTGCGCGTTGGTGCCCACCGCGAGGCGAGCGGTAACCTCCCCGTGTGACCGCCGACGATCGACGCCCCGCCGACGACCCCTGGACACCTGACGCCGCGGCGTCCACCCGGGCAGCCGACCCCGTGCGGCCACGACGCCGGGGCCTGTTCGTGACGGCGCTCGTCATCTTCTCGATCGGGGTGCTGTTCACCGTCGCGGCGGCGCTGACCCCGTTCGTGCTCGGCCGCGACGCGCCGACCATCCTGTATCTCGGCGCGATGCTGTTCACGCCGGTCGGGTTCCTGCTGGGGCTGCTCTACGCCATCCTCGGCTCGCGACCACCGTCGGTGTGATCAACCACACCCTCTCGCGAACACCGCTGGTAACGAGCCGATAACGGCACGCTCGCCAGACCTGCACTGCCTCGGTTTATTTCAGAATGGTGACGATCCGGCATCGGACCGCTACAGTTTCGTAGCAGACTCGTCAGCGAGTCGGCATCGGACGCACCTACCGAACCCCGCCCAGCGGCCGATGCCACAGTGACCATTACCCGGGCGGGGACGGGGGACCCGACAGGGCCCACCACGGGCCCGGCGACCGATGGTCGCCTTGGGGTGAAGCCGCCACCGGCGGCCGGACGCACTCGTCCGAACCCGACAGCTCACCCCGTAGGCACAGAGTGAAAAGGACTGACGACATGACCTCTTACACCGGACGCCACCGTGCCGCCGCCGCCTCCTCAGCGCCCAGGAACGCTGTGAAGGTCGTCCTCGCGGGCACCGCGTTCTCCGCCGCCGGCCTGGCCCTCGCGCCGGCCGCCAACGCCGCCCCCGACTCCGACTGGGACCGCCTGGCCCAGTGTGAGTCCGGCGGCAACTGGGGCATCAACACCGGGAACGGGTACCAGGGCGGCCTGCAGTTCTCGCCGAGCACCTGGGCCGCCTACGGCGGTACGCAGTACGCCCCGACGGCCAACCAGGCCACGCGCGAGCAGCAGATCGCGATCGCCGA